>NZ_JASJOJ010000002.1:0-188862 GCF_038519165.1 Photobacterium sp. SP02 | reverse complement strand
GATACCGCCGATGTAGTACAGTGCCATTTCAGACAGACCGCCGTACTTGTCGCCCGCAAACATGTTCGACTGTGCACGTGCCAACAAATCCATGGCAGCCTGGGGGATTGAAGCGCGTGTGCCATTCCTGGATAAAGAGTTCCTGGAAGTTGCCATGAGCATCAACCCGCAGGACAAGATGTGCGGCAACGGCAAAATGGAAAAACACATTATCCGTGAATGCTTTGGTGACATGCTGCCTGAATCTGTGGCATGGCGTCAGAAAGAGCAGTTCTCTGACGGTGTGGGTTACAACTGGATCGACACGCTGAAAGAAGTCGCCGCAGAGAAAGTAACGGATCAGCAGCTGGAAACTGCCCGTTTCCGCTTCCCTTACAACACACCAACCTCCAAAGAAGCTTACGTTTATCGTGAAATCTTTGAAGAGTTGTTCCCGCTGGAAGATGCCGCTAAATGTGTGCCGGGTGGTCCGTCTATCGCCTGCTCCAGTGCCAAAGCCATTGAATGGGATGAGAGCTTTAAAAACAGTGCTGACCCATCCGGTCGTGCGGTTGCTGCCGTCCACAACGAAGCCTATCAGAAGGCTTAATACCGAGCGTTACTCCATCCAAGAGCGCGTCCGCCTTTGCCTGCCTTATCTCCGCACGCAAAGGCAACAAAAAGGGGCCAGGAAGGCCCCTTTCCCCTTTTTACCACCCGAGTGACTCCCCGCCAGCTCATGTCTGTCCACACTTTATCTGTTACAACTGTGCTCACAAGCTAACAGCGGGTTGGCCACTTGCATGGCGGTCTGATGTAGGGGCAGCAAAGCGCTGACAAGCTGGATAGCACAAATGAAAAAAGGAGCCAAAGGCTCCTTTTGATTGCTGTCTGTTAACCGCTTAGCAGCGCGCTGCGATTAAACGTCGTAGGTTGTGGAGGCCGTATCGCCACCTGTGCCCGTCCAGTTGGTGTGGAAATACTGGCCACGTGGCTTGTCAGTACGCTCATAGGTGTGCGCACCAAAGTAGTCACGCTGTGCCTGAATCATATTTGCCGGCAGACGCGCAGTGGTGTAGCCGTCCAGGAAGGTCAGTGCAGAGGTCAGACACGGCATTGGCAGACCAATTTCCAGTGACTTGGCTGCCACTTTACGCCAGGCTTTCATGCCGTTTTCCAGAATTGCTTTGAAGTAAGGATCCGAGCCCAGGAACGCCAGTGAAGGATCCGCTTCAAATGCATCACGAATGTTGCCCAGGAAAGCTGAACGAATGATACAGCCACCGCGCCACATCAGAGCAACGTTACCATAATTCAGGTTCCAGCCGTTGTCGTCAGACGCCTGACGCATCAGCATAAAGCCTTGCGCATAAGAGATAATCTTAGAGGCCAGCAGTGCCTGACGTACCGCTTCCAGCCACTCTGCTTTGTCGCCTTCAACGGCTTCTACTGTTTTGCCAAACAGCTTCTCTGCCTCTTCACGCTGACCTTTCAGCGAAGACAGGCAGCGGGCAAACACAGATTCTGTGATCAGTGTCAGCGGGATACCCATGTCCAGGGCGTTGATGCCTGTCCATTTACCCGTGCCTTTCTGGCCGGCCGAGTCCATGATTTTTTCAACCAGTGGCTCACCATCTTCATCACGGTAGGCCAGAATATCGGCAGTGATTTCGATCAGGTAGCTGTTCAGCTCAGTCTCATTCCAGTCACGGAACGCCTGTTCCATTTCTTCGTGGGTCATACCCAGACCGGTTTTCATGAAGTGATACGCTTCGCTGATCAGCTGCATATCACCGTATTCGATACCGTTGTGAACCATTTTTACAAAGTGACCGGCACCAGACTCGCCAACCCAGTCACAGCAAGGCTCGCCCTGCTCAGTTTTAGCCGCAATTGCCTGAAAAATCGGCTTCACGAACGGCCAAGCTTCAGCATCACCACCTGGCATGATAGAAGGTCCGAAACGTGCACCTTCTTCACCACCGGAGACACCAGCACCGATGAAACGCAGACCTTTGTCTTTCAGGTAATCCACACGGCGGATGCTGTCTGGATAGTTAGAGTTACCGCCATCAATGATGATGTCGCCTTTGTCCAGCAGCGGGATCAGTTGCTCGATAAAGCTGTCGACCACATCACCGGCACGGACCATCAGCATGATTTTGCGAGGGGCTTCCAGCTTGTCTACCAGCTCCTGCAGGCTGTAAGCGCCCTGGATCTTAGTGCCTTTAGCCGGGCCATTCAGAAATTCGTCGACTTTGGCAGCTGTACGGTTATGCGCAACGACCTTAAAACCGTGGTCATCCATGTTCAGGATCAGGTTCTGGCCCATAACGGCAAGGCCGATTACACCAATATCACCTTTCATTTATTTATTCTCCAATCGCTAACTTACTGGCTGCTACTGCATCCAAATACCATTCGGTCTTACCCTGGCGGGCCTGAATTTTGGCGGCCGGGTAAGGCAGGCTATCGGCAGGCTGAGAGTGGATTTCTGCCACAATCTCGGTTTTACCCGCACCGATAACCAGATAAGAAATTCGTTTTGCCGCTTCCAGCAAACGGGCTGATTTGCTGACACGTAACTGACCGCTTTGCGGATGAGGCGCAACCAGACTTAAACCGGGTTCATCATAGTCAGTCTGCCCCGGGAAAAGAGACGCAGTATGACCATCGTCGCCGACACCCAGTAAGATCCAGTCAAAAACAGGTAATCCATTCTCAGCCGGAATCACCGCAGCCATTTCTTCAGCGAAACGCTTGGCTTCGGCCTGAGGCTCATCTTCACCACGGATGCGGTGAATATTGGCGGCCGGGATAGCAACGTGATCAAACAACAGTGCCTGGGCACAACCATAATTACTTTCTGCATCATCCGGTGCAACACAACGCTCGTCGCCCCACCAGAAATGCAGATTCTGCCAGTTAACACCTTCGGCATACGGCGCCTGGGCCAAGGCGGCAAACAACTGCTTAGGCGTGCTACCACCTGACAGCGAAATATGCACAGGCTTATCTTGCTGGCTGATGGCCATCATGTCGTCAGCCAGGCTCTTAACCACGGCTTGCGCATCAGCATAAATTTTAAGATCAGTCATAGTTATAACTCGCAATATTCGGTATCAGTCAGGTTTGAGCACGGGAAGCGCCACTGGCGGTTATCTCTGGCCAGCAGTTCATCGGCTTCTTTCGGTCCCCAGGTACCACAAGCATAACCAAACAGGGCATGCGGATCCTGATTGAATGACAGAATCGGCTGAACATAGCGCCAGCAAGCTTCAACCGCATCGCTGCGTGCAAACAGGGTTGAGTCACCGGCCATGGCATCCAGCAGCAAACGCTCGTAGGCTGTCAGCACATTGCTGTCAACCAGTTCGTCGTAACGGAAATCCATCGCCACTTCCTGGGTTTTGAATCCTGCACCCGGACGCTTCAGAGCGAAGTTCATCAAAATGCCTTCGTCAGGCTGAATACGCAGAACCAGCTTGTTATCGGGCGCATCTTTGCCAAAGACAGGGTGCGGCGTTTTCTTGAAGTGAATAACCACTTCGGTGACACGCGTTGGCAGGCGTTTACCGGTTCGGATGTAAAACGGTACACCGTTCCAGCGCCAGTTGTTGATAAAAGCTTTCAGGCCGACATAAGTTTCAGTGCGGGAATCTTCAGCAACACCCGGCTCTTCACGATAACCGGCAAGCTCTTTCCCGCGCAATTCAGAAGCTGTGTACTGCCCCAGAACCAGGTTTTTACGCAAATCTTCTTCAGACAGCGGCTGCAGACTATTGAGCACTTTGGCCACTTCATCACGCATGACGTTGCCATTAATCGCCGATGGCGGCTCCATAGCAACCATGGCCAAAACCTGCAGCAGATGGTTCTGCAGCATGTCACGCACCGCGCCTGCGTTTTCGTAATAGCCACCGCGCTCTTCCACACCCAGGAATTCTGCTGCGGTAATTTCAACGTAATCAATAAAGTTACGGTTCCACAATGGCTCAAACATACCGTTAGCAAAGCGGAAGACCAGCAGGTTCTGCACCGTTTCTTTGCCCAGGTAGTGGTCAATACGGAAAATCTGGCTTTCTTTGAAGTGCTTGTGCAGCTTCTTATCCAGTTCCTGAGCCGTTTCCAAATCGTAGCCAAACGGCTTTTCGATGATCAGTCGTTTCCAGCCGGTGCTTTCATCATTCAGACCATGGGCAGCCAGACTGGCCGGGATCACATCATATAAACTGGGGGGAGTGGCGAGATAGAATAGAGTGTTACGAGGAGCAACAGACTGAGCGGCTTTTTCTTCCAGTCGCTGTTGCAACTTACCATAGTCATCACAATCTAACGTGTTGATGGCCTGATATCCAACATGCTGACAAAATGCAGCCAACTTCTCGGGATCCGTTTTCTCAGTTTTGACCAGAGAAGCCCGGACTTTTTCTCTGTATTCCTCATCACTGTTTTCAGTACGGCTGACGCCAAGGATAGAGAAATCAGAAGGTAGCATCTGATTAACATACAGATGATACAGCGCTGGGATAAGCTTACGATACGTTAAATCGCCTGAGGCACCAAAAATAACAATATCGCTGTTTTCAGGTATGACCATGTTCTTTATCTTTCCCTAACAGGTATACAAGTTTGACGGGTCTAATTCCGGCAAAGCATAACATTCAGAACGACAATGTGCTGATGTCCTGGCCTCTCAATTTGATAGGTTATCCCTATCAGAAAGTGAAGTTCCCCAAGATGGAGCACACTATATCTGCATTTGTCACAAAGTTACATCCCGCTAATTCTATCAACTGACATAAAAACTGAAACATGAAGGCAGAATAAAATATCTCACTACCCGCTCATTTTCAGATAGCCGCCTTAGCTTTGTCGAATGTCTTGAGCTGAAATCACATGAAAAACATAAAAAACACCGCGAAGTTGAGCGAAAATCAAAATCTGAATATTTTACCTTCTGAAAAAAAATCATGGCAAGCAGACCAAAACCGCGCACTTTTGGCATCGCGTCTTTAGTTCAAAATCATCCTCACCGGCCAGTTTTCATCACGACATGCTGAGTGCCCTATTTGGTTGGCTTTCTGAAAGTAATTAACAAAACCTATCAAACGAAATCGTTTGCCTGAATATAACCGCGGCTCTTAACCCGCAATCAGGCCGATTTTACCAAGGCTGAAAAACAAAAAACCGCCAAAATGGCGGTTTTTTACAAACATCAAAGTCTCTGCTTTTCACCGGTATCGGGATATCAACGCTCCCAGTATGCCTCTTCCAGACTGTCTTCCCGCTCGGGGAGTCCTCGCGACAAACGCGGAGAGTGCTGAGCCAGAACTTCGTAACTGACGCGATTCGAATACAGGCAGATCTGAGAAAACGATGAATAAGCCAGGAAATCGTAGCTGTGCTTGCTGGATTTCGGCACATTTTCTTTATGGTAACGGTTCGCCGCCATATCGTGCAGCAGCGCCGACAGTGCGCCATCCCCGGCACCGTTGGTATTTTTAATCCGCTCCGGCCCGCCCATATAAGGGGCAATGTGCGAATACACCCGAAGCGGCGTTTCGCAATCGGCTTTGGTCATCGGGCGGCTGAACTCGTAACGGTTAAACTCAGGAATTTCACCGGGCAACAGCGGCAGGCTGGTGGCTCGCTTAGTGCTCTCTTCCGTATAACCTGCTGTGTACAAACCCACAGGACCGGCGGTGCACAGCACAAAATCGACCCAATCCAGGGCTTTATCAGAAGCCAGTAATGGATCGGAAAATCCTGTCAGTGCTTCTGCTTCGTCTTCATTCATGGCGACAACCGTGACATGCTCACGCAGGAAATCGCGCCACCATTGCGGATCGTCCGCAATCACAAACTTGGTCCCCAATGTCAGCACAACCGGTACATCGTATTTCTTGGCATACTGAATGGCACGCATGGTGGCTTCCGGCATCGGATCGCCTTCTTTGCAACGCACCAGGTATGCCGTCAGTACCAGCGCAGAGGCGCGCTCAAAAATCGATTCCGGGATGCTGTCCGGTTCCAGCTGGTTCATCCGGCCTTCATTGATGGCAAACGTCCGCTCACCATCCGGTGTGATCAGGGCGAAGCAGCGGCCAATCGGCCCGTCCACAGGCTGGAGATTATTCAGATCCATACGGCTGGAGGTATTGACCAGATACCGGTATGCATAGCTGCCAATCTGGATATCCTGGCTCATCACGCCAAGAAGCACCGATTTATCATCCGCCAGTACTGAATAGTTGTGCAGCGTATTTCCTATCGTTCCACCCGCAAACTCATGACGAATCAGGTCTTTTTCTTTCAGTTCACGATAAAGCGCTTCTGCTGCCTCTTCGGCAATTACCAAAGAGTGTCCTTTGCTCAGCGCATAGCGGCTCAGGAACTCATCATCGACACAGGCTTCAATATCCACCAGCGTTTGGTCTATGCCAACAACATGCGTACGCGCAAGCGGTTTGCTGCTGGCCTGAGTCAGAAGCGGATCTCGGGCATGGACGGGAAAATAGTGTTTTGATTTACGTTGACCAGGAAATTTCATGATATCGCGCTGCCGGGTAGAAAAAACTTGCGGATGATATCACAAAATATAGTTCAGTGAAGAAACGGCCCGAACAATAAGTGCGAGCCAGATCATGGTATGTGTAGAAGTTAAGAAAAGGTTACCAGCCCTGAGTATGCTGCCGGATCAGGGTTTCCATCATAGCTATATGGGCGCTGTTATCATTAAGGCAGGGGATCAGGTTGAAGGTTTCACCACCAGCATTGATAAAGGCATCTTTACAGCCCTCTGCGATCTCTTCGATGGTTTCCAGGCAGTCGACTGAAAACGCAGGGCAAATCACATCCAGCCGTTTAACCCCTTTTTTTGCCAGTTCAATAATCGTTGGCTCGGTATAGGGCTTCAGCCATTCTTCGCGACCAAAAATCGACTGGTAACTCATGCTCATCTTTTCTCTTGGCATCGCCAGCGCTTCTGCCAGAAGTGCCGTTGTCTGATTACAGTGCTCGGGATAAGGATCGCCCAAATCAGCGTAACGTTTTGGAATACCATGGTACGAACACAGCAGGTAGTCAGGCTCTCCATGCTCGGCCCAGACATTAGTGACCGATTCAGCAAGCGCCGAAATATAGCCAGGGTGGTCCTGATAATGGTTGATAAACCTGAGCCCTGGCAGGTAATCCGTCTGTTGAAGGCTGCGCGCCACTTTGTCAAACACAGCAGCTGTTGTCGTGCGCGAATACTGCGGATATAACGGTAAAACAATTACCTTTCGGCATCCCTGATCACTGAGCATCGACAAGGCTGACTTAATGCTGGGGTTCCCGTACGTCATCCCCAGTGCAACCGGTATGTTCAGCCTTTCCTCCAGTGCATCGCGCTGTCGCTGCGAATAGACCATCAGCGGCGAGCCTTCCTCAAGCCAAATCGACTGATACAGTTTCGCAACCTTGGGAGAACGGATAGGAAGAATTGCCCCGTACAATGCCGGTCGCCATAGCCACTTAGACAGATCAACGACACGAGGGTCACTCAAAAATTCGCCCAGAAACCGCTTTACTGCCGCTGGGGTTGCTTCATCCGGTGTACCCAGATTGACCAAGAGTACGCCAATGCCTTTATTCTCCATCATCACCTGCTGTTCATCTCGTTATTCAATGACAACGATAGTGTACCACTAAGCAATTGATTTGCCCTTGGTATCACGGCCATTGACATAAAAAAAGCGGAAGGCTGTTAACCTCCCGCTTTTTGACCATACAGTCTGTTAACCCGATTTGGTTAACCATATTGACTGTGGAACATCACCAATATTCGATTAAGCTAAAGCTTTTGCCAGCTCTGCACTGACATCAGCCACTGGCTGTGTACCATCAATTTTGATGTATGTGGTGTTGCCGGCATCGGCTTCTTTGCTGTAATAGCTGATCAGCGGAGCCGTTTGATTATGGTATACACCCAGACGTGCACGAACTGTTTCTTCTTTGTCATCTTCACGGATAACCAATTCTTCGCCAGTGACGTCATCTTTACCTTCCACTTTCGGCGGATTGTAAACGGCATGATAAGTACGGCCTGACGCCAAATGTACACGGCGACCCGCCATACGTTCGACAATTACGCTGTCTGGAACGTCAAATTCAATGACGTAATCCACTGCCACGCCAACTTCTTTCAGACCATCAGCCTGAGGAATAGTGCGTGGGAAACCGTCCAGCAGGAAGCCTTTTGCACAGTCGTCTTCAGCAATACGCTCTTTGACCAGACCCAGAATAATATCGTCAGACACCAACTGACCTGCGTCAATCACGGCTTTCGCTTGTTTACCCAGCTCAGTACCCGCTTTGATTGCCGCACGCAGCATATCACCCGTCGAAATCTGAGGAATACCAAATTTCTCCATGATGAATTGTGCCTGTGTGCCTTTACCTGCACCTGGAGCGCCCAGAAGAATGATGCGCATCTTGATCCCCTTTTCTAGTAATTAGCCGGAGTTTTTGGAAAGTCAGAAAAATACACTGATTAGACCATACTCGCAAGTCCGCGTCCCAGGAAGCTAAACGATTACATTCTTTATCAGCATACTCTTTGAAGCAAAACGGGCGCAGATTGCCTCTGCGCCCGTGGTTGATTATGGCTGTGCCAACAGCTTATTGACTGCCGCCAGGAACTGGGATGGATCTTCCATCGAACCCCGTTCAGCAAGCATCGCCTGCCCCAGTAACATCTCAACCCAGCGGCCAAACGCGTCTTCGTCCGCTTCATCGGCCATACGGTTCACTACCGGGTGTTTCGGATTCAGCTCAAAAATGTACTTCACTTCCGGCGCTTCATGACCGGCCGCAGCCAGCAGTTTCGCCATCTGTGTTCCCATTTCATTTTCATCCGTCACCACCACAGCCGGTGTGTCCTGCAGCTTGAACGTTGCCCGGACATCTTGCACACGATCGCCCAAATAGGCTTTGGTGCGCTCGATAACCGAAGCAAATTCTTCTTTGGTCTGCTGCTGTGCTTCTTTCTCTTCTTCGTTTTCAAACTTAGAAAGATCCAGACCGGCCTTGGTAATTGACTGGAACGGCTTACCGTCAAATTCCGGCAGATGACCCATCAGCCATTCATCAATGCGGTCGTGCATCAGCACCACTTCCAGGCCTTTGGCACGGAACTGCTCCAAGTGCGGGCTGCTTTTCGCCGCCTTGAAGCTGTCGGCGGTAATGTAGTAGATCTTTTCCTGACCTTCTTTCATCCGGCTGACGTAATCTGCCAGAGAAACGGTTTGCTCAGACGTATCGTTATGGGTTGAACTGAAACGCAGCAACCCGGCAATTTTCTCGCGGTTGGTGAAATCTTCCGCCACACCTTCTTTCAGCACTTGACCGAATTCTTGCCAGAACGATGCATACTCATCTTTCTTCGCCAGTTTTTCCAGCATGGACAAGGCACGCTTGGTACAGGCTTTACGCAGCGCCTGAGTCACCTTGTTGTCCTGCAGAATTTCACGGGACACATTTAACGGCAGATCATTCGAGTCAATCAGACCGCGCATAAAACGCAGGTACATCGGCATGAACTGCTCGGCATCGTCCATGATAAACACACGCTGAACATAGAGTTTCAGGCCGTGTTTGCTGTCGCGGTTATACAGGTCAAACGGCGCTTTGGACGGGATATACAGCAGACTGGTGTAGTCTTGCTGGCCTTCCACGCGATTATGGCTCCAGCTCAGCGGTTCAGCAAAGTCATGGGAGACATGTTTATAGAATTCTTTGTATTCATCATCTGAAATATCAGATTTACTGCGGGTCCATAACGCCTGTGCTTTATTGACCTGCTCCCACTTCTTACCGGTTTCCTTGCCTTCCTCATCGTGTTCAGCCGTTTCCATCAGCACAGGAATGCCAATGTGGTCGGAATATTTACTGATGATATTGCGCAGACGGTACTCGCTGAGAAATTCTTTTTCTTCTTCACGCAGATGAAGAATGATCTCGGTGCCACGGCCCGTTTTCTCGATATCCTCAACCGTATAGTCGCCTTCACCGGTTGAGTGCCAGCTTACCGCCTGCTCGACGGGCGCACCGGCGGCACGGGTATTGACTGTCACTGCATCGGCAACAATAAACGAAGAATAGAAGCCGACGCCAAACTGGCCAATTAACTGAGAATCTTTGCTCTGAGCTTCACTCAGCTTAGAGAAAAAGTCTTTCGTACCGGACTTGGCAATCGTCCCCAGGTGCTCGATCACCTCTTCGCGGGTCATACCGATACCATTGTCACTGATAGTGACAGTGCCCGCTTTTTCATCAAACGACAAACGTACTGCCAGCTCGCCATCGTTCTCATACAGCTCAGGAGCGGAAAGGGCACGGAACCTCAGTTTGTCAGCCGCATCGGAAGCATTGGAAATCAGCTCCCGTAAAAATATCTCTTTATTTGAGTACAATGAGTGGATCATTAAGTGAAGCAATTGCTTTACTTCAGATTGAAAGCCACGTGTTTCTTTGTTTTTTTGCAGGGTTTGCTCGCTCATTTGAACTCCGTAATCCAGGTTTACCTCATTACTGATACCTAGATATGGTCAGTTCAACTTAAATCAAGCCTTAGCGTGAAAAAATCTAAGATTGCCCTAAAGTCAGCATCTTAGCTATTCAATAAACGGTCAGGCGTCTATGATAAACGAGTCACAGGTCACCAAAAGGCTGGTAATGGATCATACGCATTGTAAATTTCTGATTGGCAACAGGTTTACTTTCTCTCCCCAGCACAACAGCCTGGCTGACAATCTTCAGCCGGAAGAAACCGTTTATTTAGGTATCAATGAAAGCCGGGCATTACATTTGCTGCTGGATGAACCGGGCACCATAATCTCCCGTCAGCGTATGCATGATTTTATCTGGCGCGAGCAAGGATTTGAGGTGGATGACTCCAGCCTGACCCAATCGATTTCAACCTTGCGTAAATATCTACAGGACTCGACCCGCTCACCGGCCTTTATCAAGACGATACCCAAACGCGGTTATCAGATGATTGCCAGTGTCGATCGTATTGACGCAGCCCCTGCACCTACAGCTGATATCCCCAATGGTGTTCAGGCTGATAACAATGTTGGCTTCATTGATTCGCCTCCCCCACTTCCGGTATCTGCAAGCCCGGCTGAGGATACCCCCGATACAGCATGTGTACAGCCAGAGACACAGATAACGCACGCCCCGGTGACGCGCCGGTTTTTCCAGCCCAGGTACATGATCAGTGCCCTGACAACCTTCATACTGTGTATTGTATTACCGCTCTGGGCATACCTGGCACCGCCACCTTCATCGAGTGCCTTCTATAAAGCCTTTATGATCAATGATATTCCCGTACTGATCCCCAGTGAGGTTGAGGTTACCGGGGAATGGCGTCCACTCATCAGGCAATGTGTCTCCGCCCATATGCTGAGCAGTGACCACAAGCCATCAGCGGCACCGGCAAAAATCATTGTCACAGGCGGGGCACATAATCAGCTGTGGATTAATCTGATTTATACACCGGCTGATTACCGGAAAAATATGACACTGACGATAGTGACACTTGACAGAGAGAGGGATCTGCCATGTTCAGTACACTAACCCAGCCGGGCAGAACGCACAGATATTACCTGTTGATCATCATTGCATTAACAAGCCTGGTGACCCTGGGCAGCCTTTACTATTTCTTTAGCAGTGACCATAAGATTTCCCGTTTTCTGACTGCGCATAACTGGCAGTCTTACACAGTCACAGATGTGGCTTCAACGGAAGTGCCCGGGCTCGAAATTCTTAAAAAGGTTATTGAAACCAGCCATATTGTCTATATGCCTAACCAGTCATATTCCCGGGTAACCCGGGTGACTCTGATTAATGAGGATCAGGGCCAGCTTCACCTGACGATTACTGAATACGGCCGATGGGAAGTCAGTGGGGGTTATCTGCAGGTTCGGCCGACCCACTTTAATGAGCTGAAAACAGGCGATGAAAGTGCCTTCAGTAACCAGCAGATTGCCGCGATCAACCAGTATTTTCAGCTCAATGCGGAGCAAAGTAACCGGATTGATATCATGAGTGAAAAAGCCGTGCTGTTAACCGGACTGAATACCCGATCTCAGGTGCTGAATGCTAACCTTTAACGAAAAAAAACCGACGGTGATCGTCGGTTATTCATAACAGGTCAAGAACATGGCAAAGCGGCTTTAATACAGTTTCTGCCGGCCTGCCAGAGAATGCGACAGCGTTGTCCCATCCACCAGCTCAAGCTCACCGCCAACCGGTACACCATGTGCAATCCGGGTCGCCGGTACCTGATAAGCCTGACAAAGCTCAGCAATGAAATGCGCAGTAGCCTCACCTTCAACCGTAGGGTTGGTGGCCAGGATCAGTTCGGCAATGTGTTCATTTTGCAAACGGTATTCCAGCACATCTAACCCGATATCGCTCGGGCCGATGCCATCTAATGGCGACAGGTGTCCCATCAGCACAAAATACCGGCCTGAAAACTGACCTGTCGCTTCAACGGCCATAATATCTGCCGGACTTTCCACCACACAAATCTGGCCATTTTCCAGACGACGGGGATTTTCGCAGATAGCACACACGTCTTCTTCAGTGAAGGTGCGGCAATCGCGGCAATGACCGATTTCGGTCATGGCTTTCCCCAGCACATCAGCCAACTGCAACCCACCCTGACGGTTACGTTGCAACAGGCTGAAAGCCATACGCTGCGCTGATTTTGGCCCAACACCGGGCAGGCAGCGCAGCGCGTCCATCAACTGCTCAAGTAACGGACTGGTACGCATTGATTAGAATGGCATCTTGAAGCCGGCTGGCAAGTTCATGCCGCCGGTAACACTGGCCATTTTTTCTTTCTGCGCTTCTTCAATACGACGTGCCGCATCGTTAAAAGCAGCCGCAATCAGATCCTCCAGCATTTCTTTATCGTCTTCCATCAAGCTGTCATCCAGCTCAACACGACGAACGCTGTGACTGCCGGTCAAGGTCACTTTTACCATGCCGGCACCCGCTTCACCTGTCACTTCCATGTTGGCGATTTCTTCCTGCATTTGCTGCATACGCTCTTGCATCTGCTGCGCCTGCTTCATCATGTTCGCCATACCACCTTTACCAAACATATCTTCTCTCTCTATCGGTCTGGTTAATTTATAAGGGTCTTACGCTCTCTTCATCAAGTACAGCACTGAATCGCTGACAGATGAAAGTCACGTGAGGATCCTGCTGCAGACTTGTCTTAGCCTGATCCAGTTTCTGTTGATAAATGTATTCCCGCCATTCCAGCGGAGTACGCCCATTATCACCAGGCTTGATGTGTAATTCTATCTCTTGTCCCAGTATCTCAGCCAGTGCTGTGCTTAGCTGAGCCCTGGCTTTTTGTGTATCCAGATGCTGCTGAGACGGACGCAGATACAGAGTCAGGTCACTACCCTGCTGCTCCATCGCAGAATTTAATGCTAGCTGCTGTACCAAACGATCAGTATTTAACCGGGTCACCAGCTCTGACCAACTATCCTGCTTTGCCGCTTCACTGACAAGCTGTTCCGCCATTTCAGGTGTTTTTTCGTGCTCCAGCGCTTGCTTGAGCTCAGTGGGTGCGATCACCTCCGGCGATTGCGTGTCAGGCTCGGGCTGACTCGTCGGCTGCCACTGATAATCCTCGGCTTTGACCGGTTCAACCGACTGCTGCTGAGCGACCGGCGACACGTGATTTGCGCCTGCTGGCTGAGAACGGCGACCAGCATGCTGGTTCGAGATCCGTTCCAGCACACTGGAAGCAGGTTTCTTCACCGACGCCGGTTCAGTCTTTTTTGGCTCGGCAGCTTCCTGGCCTCGCCGGCTCTGGCTGCGCAAGCGATTTCTTGCTGCCAGCAGCCCGGATGCCGGTGATGCCGCCTGTGTCATTGCCGCTGACTGCGGCGGGTTGTGCTCAGCCGGCTGCGCTTGCATTACAGGCTGAGATGCCGTTTGCGACTCAGGGGCATGTTCAGGCGCCATTGCTCGCTCGCGAACTGACGAAAGCTCGCGAACTGATGCAGGCTCGTGAACTGTTGCTGGCTCGGGAGCGACTGCAGGCTGCGAAGGTGAGTCACCTTCAGATACAGGCCTTACCGCTTCTGACGGCACTGCCGGTCGAACCGGTGACATGTCCTGAGGTGCGGTTCTTGTCTGAGGCGCAGCCGGACGACCAGCAGGAGCTGATGCCGGAACAGGAACCGCCTGAGGAGTTAATGCGCCCGCCGCGACAGGACGAAATGCCAGCATTCGCAACAGCACCATTTCCAGTCCCGTACGGCCATCCGGTGCCAAAGGTAAATCCTGGCGTCCCTGCAATGCGATCTGGTAGTGCAACTGCACATCCTGCGGCGACATTGATTTGGCCAGCAGGACAATTCTGTCGGCATCAGGCGCGGACAGATCCAGCGCTGCGGGTAGCACCTGGTACATAGCCACACGATGAAGCTGCGCGGCTAATTCACTCAGCAGGCTATCCCACTCCACACCAACAGCGGCCAGTTCTGCCAGGCAGGCCATTGCCGGCTCGACCTGACCCTGAGCCATCGCCTCCAGCAGATACAGCGCCTGCTCTGTATTGAGCGTGCCGAGCATAGCCGCCACTGTGTCTGACTGTACCTGGCCGTTACCCAGCGCAATCGCCTGATCGGTAAGGCTGAGTGCATCACGCATGCTGCCTTCTGCAGCACGTGCCAGCAAACTCAGCGCTTTACTGTCGAAGGTGACTGCTTCTTCGGTCAGGACATGGCTCAGCTGTTGCTGTATCTGGGCATTATCCAGATGCTTGAGATGAAACTGCAGGCAACGGGACAGAATCGTCGCAGGCAGTTTTTGAGGATCTGTGGTCGCCAGAATAAATTTGACGTGCTCTGGCGGCTCTTCCAGCGTTTTCAGCAAGGCATTAAAACTGTGGCGAGACAGCATATGCACTTCATCGATCAAATAGATCTTGAAGCGCCCTCGCGCCGGTTTGTACTGTACGTTATCCAGCAGTTCCCGGGTGTCTTCGACCTTTGTTCTGGAGGCGGCATCAATTTCCAGCAGATCAACAAAACGTCCCTGCTCAATTTCCAGACAAGTATGGCACTGACCACAGGGAGATGCAGTGATGCCCTGTTCACAGTTGAGCCCCTTGGCAAACAGGCGGGCAATGGTTGTTTTACCCACGCCACGGGTGCCACTGAACAGGTAAGCATGATGAAGTCGGTTATGTGTCAGCGCATTGGTCAGGGCTGTCAGGACATGGGATTGGCCGACCACATCGTCAAAACGATGCGGCCGCCATTTCCGAGCCAGAACCTGGTAACTCATGGTGATAAATCCTACAGAATCCGATCAATCAGTGACGGTGATCCGCCAGACTGAATCCAGTCGACCATGCTAGCACAGGGAGTGAAAAGGCGCGAGAGAACTCAAGGGGATGTTTCGCTTTCCAGATTGTTACTGACAACATTTTAACCTGAAAATCCACATCCCCCAGATTTAAGCAGAACGGGTCAATCAATGACCGTCAAAGTCGCAGATACTGAAGACATTGAGACCAAGATTACGCAAACGCTGCTGACCACCAATCTCAGGCAGATTAATGACAAAAGCCGCATCTTCCACAATGCCGCCCAAACGGCGAACCAGTTTCGTGGTGGCTTCAATGGTGCCGCCGGTTGCCAGCAGATCATCGACCAGCAATACTTTATCGCCTTCAACAATGGCATCTACATGGATTTCCAGCGTGTCCTGGCCATATTCGAGCTCATAACTTTCGCTGATCACATTGCGCGGCAATTTACCCGGCTTGCGAACCGGCACAAAACCGACACCCAGCGCCAGCGCCAGCGGGGCGCCAAACAAAAAGCCCCGAGCCTCGGTACCAACGACTTTTGTTATCCCTTTGTCACTGAACTGCTGATGTAAAATTTGCATCGTTGCACCGTACGCGGCCGGGTCTTCCATCAGGCTGGTGACATCGCGAAACAGTATGCCTGGCTTAGGATAATCCGGAATCGTTTTGATGCTGTTTTTGATCAAACTGAAATCGTCTTGGACAAGGGTGTCTTGGCTCATAGTCTTTTCCACCGGCTGCATAGTTACAGCAGTCTGTTTAAGTATTTGACGCCTGTTATCAGGCAGTTTAGGCGCAAATAGTAGTGATTTTTACCGTAAGGGGCAACTTTCACTCTGAAATGTAAGAGCTCACAGGGGTTAGCGGCTTTCTTCTTGTCCGGAACATTGCGTTTCCCTGACAGGTAAACGGTTGAACCAAATCAGCAGAACGACAGCAATCACAAACAGTAAAACTTTGACCCAGGAGACAGGCACGATCAAGATAGATAAAGCGAAACTGAGGGTGATGGTCAGATTAGCCCGCCGTTTGACAGCCCGGCTGATGGCATGATGCTGGTGCCAGTTATCCAGCACAGGACCCAGTTTAGGATGGCTGTGTAACCAGGCGTGTATTCTGGGAGAGCCACGCATGAAACAGGCGCTGGCTAACAATAAAAAGACAGTGGTAGGTAAAAGAGGAAGGAAAATGCCCAACACGCCTAAGATTACGAAACACCAGCCGGAAACCAGCAACAGGGTTCGCCAGATCAGTTGTTTCACATTCCCTCTCTTTTACTTTCAGCCTGTTTCAGGCTTTCCGCTGCTGGCGGATTAATTGCTCAGAATACCCAGCCAGGTCAGGCTTGCAGGCAATGTCGGCAGCAGCATAGCAATCAGAAAACCGATAAAGTAATTAAGATTATACGGTTCTTTGAAATCATGTTCCATTGTATCTTCCTTTTTCTAAGTTTAACGTACTGAAAAATAGAAAAAAGTGGCAAAGTGACCACATAAAAACAGCAAGGAACTATAAAGCATTCTATTGATAACAAAAACCGACAAAAAGAAGGGTTATTCTGCTGTTGCTTTGACTTAAGTCAGTATTGGCGTGGCGTTTAGGCATACACTGTGATTCAGTTTACCTAGGAGTCTCTCTATGAATAGTGATTACCTGCAACAGCAGTCCACTCGACTGGAGCAAGAATATGAGGCACTTTCAGTGGAACTCTATTCAGCGCTGAATGCTATTCGTGCTGACAGCACAGAAAAAAACCAGCCCGAAAAAACCATCAATGAATTGCTGACGCTGGCAACTCATAGCACCGAACCGGCACTTGGACGAAAAGCACGGCGCCTGGAAGCCATTGATGCCGCCTTATGTGCAATACGGTTAGATTTGTACGGCATTTGTACCGACTGCGAAGAGCCGATTGATACAGCCACTCTTGAGCAGGACCCCGCGCAGCCCCGCTGCCATCAGTGCCAGTCACACAGTAAATACCACCATCAGCGCTCTTAACCTGCCCCTCACCTGATAGTGGTATTGACCCTCAGCGTCTCGCCTTTATGGCTGGTTAGCCATCCATGCCTTGAAGGCGGCTTTCTCTTCAGGTTTCGCTTTGCTGTACCACAATTTAAGTTGCGCCAGCGAATCACCGGTAATTTCCACTTTTCCGTCTTGCCCGACTGCCACAGCCGCTTGCTGTAGATCAACGGCATAGCCCTGTTCAAAGGTGATACCGTGCTGACGGTTATACTCAGACACCAAGGCTTCCATATCACTGAATGCCGCAACGCCATCGCCCTGTAATTCCACAAAAGGCAAAACACGTTTGTTGCCATCGGCCAGCACCAGGGTCCATTCCGGGCCGCGCTGGAAATAAGCCTGAGCCTGGCTGAGAGCAACCATAGCCGGCAGCTCAATGCGTGCATCCTGCGCCGGCATAGTTAACTCAAATAAATAAGGCCGGGTAGTATAAATGGTGTTCTTGCTGCCGTTTTTCAGTTCGGCATCGTAGCGCAACACCACCTGGTGCTTACCCGCAGGCAGCTCTACCTCTGTCGCACGTGACCACAGCGATGTACTCACTTCTTTGCCGTCCACCACCAACAGCTCAATACCGTTGCTTACCGACAGGGTTGCCGCCTGCACATGCGTCGCCAGCAGCGATGCAAATAATAGAATCTTTTTCATAGCCAATCAGTCTTATTGTGTTGTCAACCAAAACAAAAAGCCGCCCAAACGGCGGCTTTTGCAATATCTGTTGTATCAGGTAAGAACCGTTCTTAGAACAGTACTTCCATACCTGCTACGTAGCCCAGATCGTAATCAGTGTTGTCACCGTCAGCCCAACCCAGTTCTGCGTACAGCTTCACGTTGCTGTGCAGTTGGTGAGTTACGTTAGCATAAACGTTGTCAGTAGCTTCGCCACCATCAACATCGCCACGGTTGTAACCAAGTGCGAAGGTATTCTTACCCATAGTGTAAGAACCTGCCAGAGAAATTATGTCTGCGTCCAACGTTGTTTGACCAGCGGCATTCTCTACCTCGCCATTGCCGTACGAACCTGCAACTGCGAATGCACCAAATACATACTCAGCTTCCAAGTTGTAACCTGTGATCTCTTCACCAGCATTATTGACATCTTCAGAAATGTAATAATAACCGCGAACATCCAGACCGGCAAAACGGGCACCCAGACGTGCATCAGTGATGCCGCCATTGTCGTTTGCGTTCACATCGTGAGATGCGCCAAAGTAGAATTGACCGTTATCGTAAACATACTTGATAACTTCACTACCCTGAGTTGCATCAAAGCCCAACTCTTCAGTACCCATCTCGTAGTCTTTACCAATACCTGCATCATCAGAGATCAGGTACTGACGACCGAAAGTCAGAGTACCAAAGCTATTGCCCTGGAAACCAGCGTACAGTTCGTCATTGAAGAAATCAGAAGAGCTGCCGTCTGCATTAGTGTTAGACAGGTCAAAGCTCAGGCCTGCAACCACGTTCAGGTTGTTGTTAACCGGGATAGTGGTGTTCAGCGTGATGTCACCATCATCCAGACGGATGCTTGGATCAGAATCTACATTGTCAGCCACAATCTTTTGGATGAACTGAACTTCAGCAGAACCAGACAAATCGACGATAACGCCGTCTTGGTCCAACAGGTTTACAGAAGCGTTTGCAGAGCCTGCAGCCAGTACAGATAGTGCAATTAGCGTTTTTTTCATGATATCCACTGCCTTTTCTTTTGGATGGAATTCCTATTTCCAGAATCCCTATTGTTTTTTTATATCCCTTCCCGGCAGCCTGTGTTCGGTTCAGAAAAACCTGACCATGCAAAACCATGCCGGGATGGCGTAACTTGCGGAACTCATCCTGACAGAGAAATTATTACCATGTCAAATTCTCACTGTGTAACAATAAATTTTTCATACACCCTTTAATTTCAATAACTTAACAAGATTATTTAGCAGAAATTTAACAAAGACACACTTATCACATGGAATTTAATGGTTACTTAATAGCGTCAAATAAAAGAATTTATAGCCACAAAAGCATTTAAAAACCGATAAAAGCAGAATATTACACTTTATAAGCAAGAATTTTAAGCTAATTGAATTAATCAAGTAGTTAACGACACACCATTCAACTGGGGTTCAATCTTATTTCGTGAGGAGAATCCCATTTCAAGTTAAAAATGCGCGAGGATCAGCGAGAAGCTCCACGACCAGAGCTTCGTGTTATAATGACGGCCCCAATCCAGATTAAGTTTCAATCATGCTTCACAACCAGATAAAAAGTGATATTAAACAGTGCTATACCAACCTGAGTGCACAACTTGAGCATTTTATACCCCGTCGTGCGCAAAACTATCTGGTTGCTGAAATCGCTAAAACGCTATCGGGCGAATACCATGATAAACAGCGAATGCTGGTTGCGGAGGCGGGCACGGGCATCGGCAAGTCCCTGTCGTATCTGATGGGGTGTATCCCGTTTGCACTGTTCAATAACAAAAAAGTACTGATCGCGACGGCAACGGTTGCCTTACAAGAGCAGCTGGTTCATAAGGATTTACCGCTTTTCAGGCAAATTTTTCCGAAAGAATTTAGTTTTATCCTGGCGAAGGGCCGTCAGCGTTACTGTTGCAGTCATCGTCTTGAAGCCAGCAGTGCCGGTCAGGACGACAGTCAGCTGGCGCTCTGGCAGGAGAAGCCGAAAAAGTCTGACCTCAGTATGCTCAAACGCATGCTTGCCGCCTGGCAACAGGGAAAGTGGGATGGCGACAGAGACAGTTGGCCGACTGTGGTGCCGGATCGCGTCTGGCAACAAATCGTATCGGATAAGCACAGTTGCAATTCCGGCATGGCCAAACACCGCAGCTGCCCTTTTGCGAAAGCCAGAGAGCACATGGATAAAGCCGATGTGATTATTGCCAACCATGCGCTGCTGATGGCCGATCTGGAATTAGGCGGCGGCATCATATTGTCAGAGCCTGAACACACCATTTATGCCATTGACGAAGCGCACCACCTGCCACAAGTGGCGAGGGACTTTTCCGCCGCGGCCGCCAGCCTGAAAGGTGCCAGTAACTGGCTGGAAAAGCTCAATCAGTCGGTCAGTAAGCTGGCTGATCTGGCTGATGCCCAAAAGGCTGGCCGTTTTCAGAATACCTTGCAGGAATCCATCCAGCATTTAGTGCCGACGTTACGCCAGCTGGCCGGTCAGGTCGACCCTGCGATATTTAGCAAAGACGGCAGTTACCGTTTTCCGCACGGCGAACTGCCTGCCTGGCTGACAGAAGAGGCTCAGGGATGCCGGGATGCCAGCAAAAAAGCCAGGCAATCTCTGGCAAAAATGCATGACATGATCACTGAGCGCCTGAAAGATGACGAAGTACCGGCACGTAGCGCAGAACCGGCACTGGCAGAATCTGGCCACTATCTGCAGCGCCTTGAAAACCTTGAGAAAGTCTGGTCACTCATGGCGCAGCCCATCAAAGATCAGGGCGCCCCGTTAGCGCGCTGGCTGGAAAAAAATCCGGAACAGGACGGGGATTTTATCGTTCAGGTGTCACCGCTGGAAATCGGCTATCGTCTTGACCAGCTTTTGTGGAGCCGGGCAGCAGGTTCCATTTTAGTGTCGGCGACACTCAGGGCTTTGAATCAATTCAGCTACTTCTGCCGCCAGGCCGGGATCAGCGAGACGGAAGGGACACGCTTTCTTGCCCTCGCCTCCCCGTTTGATTACCAGAATAACGGCCGGTTGGTGATCCCGCAGATGAAATGTGAGCCGCAGGCAGAGCAGTTCACTGATTTGCTGATAGAAACCTTGCCTGAGTATTTTGAAGGCGAAACCGCCAGCCTGGTGCTGTTCTCTTCCTACTGGCAAATGAACAAGGTTGCCGAAGCCTTAAGGCCGCTGTGTCAAAAAAACAGCTGGGAACTGCTGGTACAGGGAGAAGAGTCACGTACAATCCTGCTGGATAAACACAAGAGCAATTGTGAACAAGGAAAAGCCAGCATTCTGTTCGGCACCGGCAGCTTTTCCGAAGGCCTCGATTTACCCGGGCATCTTCTGAGAAATCTGGTGATCACAAAAATACCGTTTGCGGTGCCTACCTCGCCGGTTGAAGAAGCGCATGCGGAATACATTGAAAGTCGGGGTGGTAATCCCTTTTTACAGATTGCCGTACCGGAAGCCAGTAAGAAGCTGATCCAGTCTGCAGGCCGACTGCTGCGCAAAGAGCAGGATTTTGGTAGAGTTGTGCTGCTCGACAGACGGATCATCACACGGCGCTACGGCAAAGCACTGCTCGATTCCTTGCCGCCATTTAAGCGCGTAATTGAACACACCATCAAAGAAAAATGAATAATTAATGATTGAAATGATAGATCCGGGCATGTGGCTCATTCTCGGTCTGGTAGCCCTGGCTGCCGGATTTATTGATGCGGTCGCCGGCGGCGGCGGCATGCTGACAGTCCCGGCCTTGTTGTCGTTAGGATTGCCACCGCACATCGCATTAGGGACCAACAAACTGGCGGCGACGTTTGCCTCCTCCACCGCTGCGCTGACTTACTATAAAAAACAGCTGTTTTCCCCGGCTTTCTGGAAAGCATCATTCGTCGCGACCCTGATTGGCGCCGTGACAGGTACGCTGGTTGTTAACATCATCAGTACCGGCTGGCTGGAGAAAGTGCTCCCGCTGATCATTCTTGCGGCGGCGATTTATACGATCTGGCATCCGCACCCCAAAGCTGACAGTCACAAGCTGCCTGAACCCAACGCCAGCCTGAAGCGTAAACAGTGGCTGCAGGGCACAGGGCTGGGCTTTTATGACGGCTTGGCCGGACCGGGAACCGGCGCGTTCTGGACAGTGTCGAGCATGGCGCTCTATAAACTGGACATTTTGCTGGCATCCGGCCTGGCCAAAGCCATGAACTTCACCAGTAACCTGACCTCACTGATAACCTTTGCCATACTGGGTCATATCAATGTTGCCCTCGGGCTGACCATGGGCGTCTGCCTGATGCTCGGCGCTTATATTGGCGCGCACTCTGCCATCCGCTTTGGCAGTCAGTTCATTCGCCCGGTGTTTGTGACCGTGGTGGTTATTCTGGCCATCCGGCTGGCCTGGCAAGCCTGGTTATAAACCGGTAAGAGGAAAAAACAGCTATGACAAACGACCTTCATCGCCTTTCTGATCTGGTCGACAAGCTGCTCTCTCCTGCCGAAGCGCTGGATCATCAGCGCAGGGAAAGCAGCAAACCCCTTTTTGACAAACAATTATTTCACGGCCAGTCACGCCTGCTGGTTCCCTGTATTCGCGAGATTCAGCAAGAGATAGCGGCACTGAAAAGCGAGCAGGCATCGGGCCGGTTACACGCCACCAGAGCCAGTTATGTCTGCGAAAAAATTCTGGCTCAGATCCAGGCGGTACAGCGGGAAATGGCCACCAAGCAAATTCGTGAGTCCGAGCCGAAATACCAGGTCAAACAACGTAAAAGCCTGCACGAGCTGTACGATGAACTGGCACAGCATCAGGACTGGGAAAGGCGGCTTGCCGCTATGGTGAAGGACAAGGCGTTTGCGCTGGAGCAGGCACCGCAGGCCAGTTCACGTCAGCCTTTGCAACAACAACTGCTCGCGCTGGAAGGCCGGCTTGCCCGCTGCCAGCAGGCAATGGCCCGCCTTGAAAAGGCGATCCTCCAGCTGGAGCGTAAAGGGTAACTATGCTGCCACTTGTCTATCACCCTGTCTACTCTGAGCTGGTTCTGCCAGCAAAGCACAGATACCCTATTACCAAATATCAGCGCTTGTTCCTGCACCTCACTCAGGAAAAACAGATTGAGACATGGGCCGATGTGGCTTTTTTCCAGCCGGAAGCTGTCACGCCCGACGCCCTCAAAACGCTGCATCAGGCCGACTATATTGACAATCTGATCAACAACACCTTACCCGCAGCGAAAATGCGCCGCATCGGCTTTCCCTGGAGTCCGCAGCTGATTGAGCGGACCCTGACATCGGCAGGCGGAACCAGAATGACTGTGGATTTGGCCTGTCAGTACGGTATCAGTCTGCATTTAAGTGGCGGTTATCACCATGCGCACTATGACTTCGGCAGCGGTTTCTGTCTGGTCAATGATCTGGCATTTGCGGCCCGCCATGCCCTGACGCTGCCTGGTATTGATAAAGTCATGATCATTGACTGCGATGTCCACCAGGGTGACGGCACCGCCACCTTGCTGGCCGATGACGACAACATACTGACCTTTTCTGTCCACTGCGACAAAAACTTTCCGGCGCGCAAGCCTGACTCTGACATTGATTTAGCCTTACCGCGCGAAACCGGCACCGATGACTATTTATCGGCCTTTAAGGCTGTGCTGACACTGGCGCTGGCCCAGCACCGGCCTGATCTGGTGATCTATGATGCCGGGGTGGATATCCACCAGCACGACGCACTCGGCTATTTTAACGTCACCACTGAGGGTATTTTTCAGCGGGATCATTTTGTCATCAGCCAGTGCCACGATAACAACATCCCGCTTGCCGCTGTGGTAGGAGGCGGATACCGCGACGATCACCAGCAATTGGTGAATATCCATGCCCAGCTCTTCTGGGCAGCACTGGCCGTCCATCAACCCGATAAACAATTCACCGCGCCAGCTAACACTGCCGACTTTCAGGATGCATGATGAGCAAAAAACAACCGACACCATCAACCGGACAACACACAGTGAAACATGCGCTCACCGACGCCCCGAAAGAAGTTCAGCTGGCAGTGGATTTGATCTATCTGCTGGAAACCAACAAGGTTGACCCCGAACTGGCACTGGCCGCGCTGGAAATAGTGAAAACCGATCTGCAGGCGAAATTGCAGCGAAAAAGCGATGAGCATGTTTGATTCGTCAAAATAATGGCGAATTATTAAATTAAACCCGACGTTTAATGATCCCGCTTTTTATTTATCCTAAAACGTAATATATCAATTCAGATTCATTCTGTTCTTCTCTAAAATACCCGTTCAGATTGATAAAAATAATGAATCAGCCAGTATCAGAACGGATACCTGATGGTGGTTTGCTTTTCCAGGGATAACTAAGAATGACCAAACGATGCAACCTGTCTATTGTTAATGGACTGAAACTCACCAGTATTGCCAGCCTGCTGCTATTAACCGGCTGCGCCTCAGATTCAGCCTCAGTGGCCAGCCCTAAAGCTGAAACCAATGCCAGCGCCACCAGCCTTGCGCCATTAAAAGACATACAAACAAAAATCAAAGCCGCCGAACAAACTTTTGCGCAAAGCCAGGCGCTCACCTGGTTTGCAACTGACGCTATGGAAGAGGCCAGACAAGCACTGGATGATGCCCTGGAATACTTCAGTGAATATGACTTGGATTCAGGTAAAGCAAACGACAGTATCGGGATTTTCTCATCGACAACCTACCTGCAGGCAACACAGGAAGCCTTAACCCAGTTCAATCAGCATATTGAAACCGCCAATCACACGCGTACTGAAGCGATGAAAATACTGAATGAAGCGTTCAGTAACCGCAGTGAGCTAAACAGCATCAATGCTGCTGCTTATTTCCCTCAGGCAATGGCACAAGCGGAGAAAGAGCTGAAAAAGCTCGTTGATGACATCGCTGATAATAACAATGACAGCGCCATTAGCGGTCAGGCGGATTTATTGCGAAAGCAACGCGCTTTAGAAGTTGATACAGTGACGACCATTTATCTGGCTGACAGCCAGAAAGAGCTCAAGCGCCTGCAGACCGAACAAGCCGGTCAACATGCCCCCGAAACACTGAGACATGCCGAGACGACGCTCAAAGCGACAGAAGCTTTCATTACCGCTGAGCCCCGCGCGAAAGACGTTATTCAGGAAAAAGCGGACGCGACAGCCTTTGCACTGGCACACGCCAGACATATCGCGCATGTTGTTAAGCAGCTCAAAGCCATGAAAACCAGTGATTACGAGCGCCACATTCTGAGCTATGAAAACATTCTGCTGGCGATCAGTCAGGAGCTGGGGACGGAAGATCTGCGTAATCAGCCCATTACAGAGCAAGGCAAAACACTGGTGTCCGCAATTCGTGAAACCCTGAATGAACAAGGCGATGAAGCCAGCCTCTTTGTGCAAACCAAAAACCAGTTGGCAGAGCAAACCCAGCGCGGTGATGAACTGGCTGTCTCACTGGTGGCAGCAAAACAGCAAATTGCAGCGCTTCAAAGCCAGCATGCTGTAGAAAAGAACCTGCTGATACAGCAAATTGCCCAATTGACCGTCAATAGCCTGCCGGCAGAAAAAACAGCCCAGACACCACAGTCTCCGGCCGCCGCTATTGCGCCCATTCAGCCGGTAAAACACGCTGAAGCCGCGCCAAATGTGCCGAGTGACACCCGCGCTGAGCCGTCCGCTGAACTTGCTTCGCCAGCAGCGCAACAAGAGCAGCCCGCCGCGTAATCCTTCAGGATTAACGGATAAAGCCGCTCAGCATGAGCGGCTTACCCACAACGAGATGATCGGCTAAGACTGAATAAACTTTTTGTAAATAAACAGGACAATAAATGCCCCTAAGGTCGCGGTGATCAGGCTGCCAATATTCACTCCGGTAACCGGCCCCAGGCCAATTAAGCTGCCCACCCAGCCTCCGACAAAAGCACCGACAATCCCCAGAGCCATAGTCACAATCCAGCCCCCGCCATCGTTACCCGGCATCAGCCATTTGGCCAGTGCACCTGCAATCAGGCCCAGAATAATCCAGGAAAAAATACCCATTTTTCACTCCTCTCGTCGGAATTGACCATATTCAAAAGAAGCTTAGTTGAGTTTGCAAAAGATGATGTATTGGAATTAATGCAGATTGCGAAACGATCCTTTGAACGAATAAAAGCCCGGCAATTTCTTACCGGGCTTTTTCGTTAGTCTCTCAAGGAATACGTTACTCGTAATCAATTACCGGTCAGTTACAAGGACCGAGCAATGTCCAGGGACCACCCTGATCCGGCTGATTATTATTCGTCCACCATTTGGCTTCATAAATATTGCCGCCATAAAGCGCCTGATCGCCTGCGGTATAAATCTGTCCATTAACCCAAGGTGCGGGGCAAGATGAACCTGGTTCAAAGCTCACTACCAGAGTCTGATTTGCCGTCACAGCCGTGAAGGTGTAACTGCTGCTCACAGGTTGTGCGACACCATTAACGACCACAGAGCTGACGGTATAACCGCTGTCAGGTACAAAGTTGACCGTGAAGTCATCGCCCCCTTTCGCTGACAGGACACCGGATGCATCAGGCGCTGGTGAAATCGTACCGCCAATGCCACTGACACTGACGCTGATGTCAAAGTAAACCGGGATATCAATGGTGGCCTCTGTATAACTGCCAGTGAAACCGGCGAAGTTGCTGGCAGACAGCGTAGTCACATCGGTATTGTTGAGCACCAGACGCTTCTGATTGCCCTGAGCAAAGGGATCCAGCAAAGTCATCACAGTATTTGCGCCTTCCTGAGTCAGCTTCACTGCACTGAACGGAATCGCTTCATTGCTGGGCGTAGTGATGACAGTTTTCGCCACATCAAAACTATTTACTACCAGCTCAACATTCCAGCCCCAGGTAACACTATTGATTGGCACAATGTAGCCCAGGCGGTCATAACCTCCTGTCACATTAACAAACATGTCCGGGTTTAGATCAGCCAGGGTCAGTCCCACCAGCTCATAAGAGGCATAAATACCGCCATCTTCGGCCTGAGGCCCGATAACGACAGAGGTTGTTGTCTCAAAAGCTTTCAGGTGCTTAAAGCCGATACCTGCTGTACCTTCAATCTTATCAACCGCCGGATCAAACCCGGTAACCACTTGCTTTCCTGAGTTCCAGGCCAGCGTATAGACATCCGATTTAACAATAACCTGCTCTGTATTGGCCTGCACGTCTGAAGCAGTTACACCATTCAGGATCACAGTCTGGCCGGAGAACTGTAACTCTGTGCCACCAGCAACGGAAGAAACCACCAGGCCAGCCAATGGATCCGCAGCTTGCCAGCCGCGCAGCACGATAATGTCATCACCAACGGTAAAATCGTTCACTGTAGTGACCGCACCAGTTTGCTCATTCAGCAGAATCTGATCTTTACCGCCACCGGTAATCACAGTGTCGTTACCTTCACCGGCAGTCAGAACTTCGTCGTAAGGTGAACCCTCGATGACATCGTTCCCCGGGGTATCAAAAATTGTGTTATAGCCGCCGAACTTATGGACATATTTGGTAATACAAGTCCCCAGCTCGTCACAGGTAATCTGATCATTAGTCAGCAATGCGGCAGTACCCCAGGCGCCACGTAAGTGGGCAGCGGCCAAAATACCGGACATTGTTGCCTGAACCTGAATCGGATTGCCGTCATCGTCTGTACCCGGCCAGCTTTTTGCCAGCGCCTGTCCCCAGGTCATGTTTGCGTCATCAAGTAACTTGCTGATCACTTTCACGTTAAAGTGCATTGCATCGCGCATTACCAATTCTTGCTTTTCAGGCAGACGCAAATCAGCCAGAGAGTTCACACCATTTTTACCAACAAATGTGCCTTCCCAGCGGTTATTGTCTGTCACATAAACCTGATTACCCCCTGAACCCTCGATTTCTGCTAAGGCTTCGGTTTTACAGCCAATCCAGGTTGAATCAGGGACAAACATATAAAAACTGTCGTAATCAGTACCATCAATGTTTACCACATTAGGACTGTAATAACCGGCATCAATCAGAACGGCCTCACCCAGTTGATATCCTATAAAGCCCCACGCATTCATAGAGTTATACTGCATCTGCCGGAACATTTCCGGATCATTCGGTGTGTTCGGGTTATAAATATTATCAATACCCAGTTTGGTAAAGAATTGGCTGATAGTCGTTGGCTCAGAGATCATCACACCTGTAGAGCAATCACGGACCAGACGGCCTGGTTCTGTCACTTGCGCATAGGTATACACAGGATTATCAAGGTTCTGAGCATAAAAATCTGCCAGAGCAGGATTAATACCCGACTCAAAATCACGTAATGAATCCAAGAACCCCTGAATACCGCTTGCTTGTGCCTGTCCACTTAATGCTGAAGCCACCAGCAGAGTGACGAGCCCGTATTTTGTCTTTAACATAATTTCCCTTTCTATTCTTTCCTATTGAGGGGAACCCTCTCCCAAATCTCCCAACCACAAAATACTGGGAGGCCACCCCGCTGGCGCACGCCAGCAGGAAACTTAATATGTGTAAATTCGATTAGACAGTGAGCCGTCAGCTCACCCGGCTCACAGCGCAGCCATGTCCGGCTGCGTGATCGCCTGCCAGTACCCTGGCTGCTGCGGCAGCACTTTCTGGGCGGGACGAGTGCGCACAGAGGTAGTGCGAAACTGTGGGATAACGCAGCAGGTCATAAGGGCTGCGCAGCGCCACAACGATCAGATTGCCAAAATCCTGGCTCAGTTGCTGAACCAGTTGCTGGGCCTGCACCTGATCAAAGTCTTCACCGGGCAGCGGATGGTTTTCTGTGACTACCACCAGGTAACCCTCGCTGCAGCTGTCGGGGAGCTGATCGACAGTGACTTCCTGCCACACGGCCTCGCTCTGGCGCAGGGTTTGAATGAAAGCCTCATAAGCAGGCTGAGACTGGTTAGGCCCGATCCCTCTGGGGTTGGTCAGATTATGATAGCTGGACTCGGGCGTGGCATTGATGACATACAGTTTCTGGCCACTGGTATCTGCACCGCCGCGCACCCAGGTCACCGCCGACTCTGCCGCCTGCCTGGCCACTATCTGACCGGCTGGCATCGAGACTTTGTGGAACAGCGGCATGGGCTGCAGCTTATCCAGTTTAAAGCGCACCACTTTTTGTAACGCGGTATCAATCACTTGCTCGGACAGTTCGCCAGATTTCACGGCATCTATCACACCATGAATCATCGCCAGCTGCTTATCCAGGTACGCCTCAGAGTGATCATAATGCTCTTCGGAGAGCATGATCATGGTAATCCCGGCCTGCATGGCTTTAACAGCGGCCTCAACCGGCGTGTAATGATGCTGGATGGCGCCCATGTTCATGCTGTCGGAAATAATAATGCCCTCAAAGCCCATATCTTTACGCAGCACCTGCTGCAAGATAGTCGCTGACAGTGTCGCCGGATAAGTGTCGTCGAGCTGCGGATAAAGAATGTGGCTGGTCATCACCAGATCCACCCCGGCATTGATTGCCGCCTGAAACGGCGCCAGATCATTGGCTTTCAGCTCATCGTAAGATTTATCGACGCGGGGGATATCCCTGTGGGTGTCTCCCTGCGTGTCACCATGGCCGGGAAAATGCTTGGCGCAGGCGATGATGTCGCCTTGGTGTAAACCGCGAACCGCAGCGGCAGAATGGGCACTGACTTTCTTTGGCTGATCGCCAAACGAGCGGGTATCAATGATCGGCGATTCAGGGTTGAAGTTCACATCACAGCAGGGGCCAAGGATGCAGTTAAAGCCGGCATACCGCATTTCATCACCGATCACTTTATACATGCGTTCCGTCCCCGTCACGGCGTCCGGCACCCCCAGAGCAAGATTACCCGGCCCGGTCGTCGACTCACCCACCAGAACCCCCCAGGCGCCTTCCTGATCCACACCCAGCAACAAAGGCAAACGGTGGTGATGTTTGACTATCACATCCAGCGACTGATTCAGCTGATGCGCTTCGGTGAAAGTTTCCGCGTTATCCTGGCTTAAGTAACAGCCGCCAAGGTTGTACTCTGCAATCATCTGACGCGCCGCCTCGGCAGATTTGCCGGGAAACGCCAGAATAAACAGCTGGCCCACTTTCTCCTTGAGTGTCCAGCCGGCAATCAGCTCTGCCACTTGTGTTTCTGCAGCCATGTTTCTCTCCCCATCATCCTTAATAAAAGTAAAATCGTTATTTCTTACGTAACTGACGAATCTGGCCCATGGTGAAAGTCACCGCCACAATCACAATAATGCCGCGCAGGATCAGCTGCTGATCGACATTCAGCCCCATCAAGATCAGGCCGTTATTCACCATTCCCATGATGAGCGCCCCGATCACCGAGCCGATAACCGCGCCTTTACCGCCAAACAAGTTGGTGCCGCCAATGATCACGGCGGCAATCACCAGCATCAGGTCGTTCTCACCTAAGGTGTAGCGGGCACTGTACAGACGGCCTGAGTACAAAATACCGGCCAGCGCCGCGAGAAAGCCGTTCAGCATCAGCACATACAGTTTGATGCGGTTAACATTGATCCCTGAATACATGGCAGAGACTTTATTGCCGCCGGTCGCCAGTACATGCTTACCAAAAGTGGTATTGCGCAGCACAAAGGCGCCGATGACGGTAACGATAATGGTCCAGATGAACAGGATGGAAAACGGGCCTATGTCGCCGGAGCCAAAGATGAAGGTATAGGTATCATTATCAATCGGAATTGACTGCAGCGAAGTAGACCAGCGGGCAATACCGGTAATGATGCCCGTGGTGCCGAGCGTCACCAGAAAAGAAGGGATACCCACCTGAGTGACAAAAATCCCGTTCACGAAACCTATCATGGTGCCCACCATCAGAGCGGCAGACACCGCGAGCAAAATACTGTCGGTTTCCTGCAGTGTCAGGGCCGACACTATGGCGGCCAGGGCAACCGTGGCGCCAAAAGACAGATCAATCTCGGCGGCACTCAGCACAAAGGTCATCCCCACCGCCATGATCGCGATAGTTGCCGTCTGGCGGGCAATGTTCATCAGGTTCACTGAGGTGAGAAATCCTTTGTCGTGCAGCATCACCGAAAAGAAGATGAAGATGCCGATAAAGACAAAGTAAATGATGTAATCGCGCCAGTTAATGCGGCTTGTACGTGGCGGCTGAAGTGTTTTCTCGTTCATTCGCAATTCCCTTATCCTTACTGCACTGCTGCCAGCAATGCGTCTTCCGTCATACGCTGGCCACTGAAATGGCGAACAATCCGCCCTTTGTTGACCACATAAATTACATCGCAGAAACTGCCGACTTCGGCATATTCACTGGACACAAAAATCACGCCATTACCCTGAGCGACATACTGATTCACAATTTTCATGATTTCGTATTTCGCATTGATATCAATGCCGAAGGTCGGATCATCAAGCAGCAGCACTTTGGCATCGGTTGACAGGCATTTGCCAATCACCACTTTCTGCTGATTACCGCCGGACAAAAACCGCACCGGCTGAGTCACGCCCGTCGTCTTCACCCCCAGTTTCTTAATGGTGGCTTCCACCATGGACTGGCCTTTGGCTTTATCCAGCACCATAGAGCGTGAAATCCGGTCAAACGAGGCCATCAATACGTTGTCTTCGACAGAAAAATCCAGCACCAACCCCTGTGAACGGCGCTCTTCCGGCACCATGTTGATCCCGTTTTCGATTGCCTGCCGGGGGGAGTGAATGTTCACTGCCCGGCCGTTCACCCGCACTTCGCCGCTCTGTATCGGCGTTAAGCCATAAATGGCTTCCAGAATTTCCGTTCTGCCGCTGCCCAGTAACCCTGCCAGGCCTACCACCTGGCCCGGCATCACCTTAAGCGATACCGCATCAAGATCGCAGGTCGTGACATTGCACAACTCTAATAAAGGCACAGTTTCTGCTGTGGATGTCGCCGGGCGGTCCCAGATAAAATCCGTGTCGGTTTTACTGCCCAGCATGGCTTCGACCAAGGCATCAACCGAGGTGTCTGCCGTTTGGGTTTCCAGTACGGTATAGCCATCCCGCAGCACAGTGACCGCATCACAGATACGCATAATGTCACTCATGTAATGCGTAATGTAGATAATTGAGATGCCTCTGCTTTTGAGTTTTTCTATCACAGCGAACAGTGCATTGATCTCATTGTTCGACAAGGAGGCGGTCGGCTCGTCCAGCACCAGAATGCGGGCGTCCATTGCCATGGCTTTGGCAATCTCAATAAACTGCTGCTCACCGACGCTCAAGGTCTCCACCTTCTGCCGGGGGTCTATATCTACCCCTAACGTCGCCAGAATCGGTTCGGCCAGGCGCACCCGTTCACGGTTGGAGATCAGTGCCGAACGCTGTTGCGAGTGAGTCAGAAAAATGTTGTCGGCCACACTCAGGCTGGGGATCAGGCTGAGATCCTGATAGACCATAGCAATCCCTTTCGCCTGCGCGTCTTTCGGGGTGGCGAAATAACTTTCTTCGCCAAAGAGACGGATCTCACCGCCATCGCGCTGATGAAAACCATTGATCAGTTTGACCAGAGTCGATTTACCGGCTCCGTTCTGACCAACCAGAGCATGTACCTCGCCGGTTTTCAGGGTGAAATTGACCTCTTTCAGCACCGGATTACCATCAAAGCCTTTTTTAAGGCGACGGGCTTCAATTGCATTCACTTCCATTGAATACCTCTTCATAGCGGTATGCCGACTGCACACTGGCATACCTGCAAACCGAAATTAATGTTGCAGTGCTTTTTGCACCGAAGCCGGTGCTTCGCGGCGTAGCGCCTGCTGCCAGGCATCAGCCAGATTGTCGCGGGTCACAGCACTGGCACTGACGGTGACAAAAGGTGGCGTGTATTCACCCAGTTTCGCCAGCGCGCCCATGCGCGCCAGTGTCTGTCCCAGGTCATAAGGCAAATCGGTGACTATACCGGCAACGTTTCGGCCTTTGGCCATATCCAGCGCATTGGCAGCGCCGAGATCCATGGTCACCACTTTGATGTCTTTACGTCCCGCGGCACGCGTTGCCGCGACGACACCTTCGGCAATACTGTCCCAGGGGGCATAAATGGCGGTCATGTCCGGGTACTGGGTAATCAGTGCCGAGGCAACCACCTCGCCGTCATTCGCATTGGCGATACCGCGTTTTGCCACAATCTCGATATCCGGGTAGTTTTTCTGCAGGTTGGTCAGGACCGCCTGATCACGCTGATTGGTGACGTAATAATTGGCTTCGTGATAAATAAACCCGACTTTGCCTGTGTTGCCCACTGCCTTGGCGATCATGTCCGCGGCCAGTTTACCCATCTGGAACAAGTCATCCGTCACGATACCGGCATAGTCTTTGCCATGTTCAAAACCACTGGGCAGGTTGCTGATCAGCACCAGTTTGCTGCCCTGCTGTACCGCAGGTTTAAACGCCGCGGCCCCAGACACAGGGTCGACCACCAGCGCAATCAGGATGTCAGGCTTCATGGCCATAGTGGTTTCGACATCGGTTTTTTGCTTATTGGCATCGAATTCCGCATCCGTCACGGCCACCACATCAATATTGAGTTCAGCAAACATGTCTTTTGCACCATCAATCAGCGCGTTTGACCAGTCTGATGTGCTGTGCATCAGAATCGCCGCGGTGTACTCCTTGGTTTTAATCGCATTTGCTTGTGATGCATTTAAAGTCACATCGGTATAAGGCGTTGCTGTTTCTCCGTTAGGCCCTTGTGTTGAAGTCACTTCCGCCATTGAAGGCATGGTCACTGCCAGTAGCGCAGTGAAACCTAAGGTTTGGCATGCCTGAGCGATTTTTTTCAATTTCATTCCCTGTCCCACCTGTTTGGTTAAGTATTACATGAGTATTAATATAGGTGTTTTTTGGGTATTTAATGCGATCAAGATCTCGACACATCATCATTACATAGTGATAACAATCACAACAACGGTTGAAAAAACAACGCGTCACTCATTGATCAGGCAAATAACACCGGTTAAATGCGTAACGAGATGAGATAAAACACCTAACAAATACCTATAAACAAAAAAGCAAGGTGATTGATAGGTAAAAGCTGGGTATCATGGCAGGGTAATACTGACCAAGGCCGCGGTCAGTAGAAAACGAGGTAATCAGGAAACATGAGTCAGCACACCGCCAATCAAAACAGCAGTTCTGCCAAAGTGACTGCCGGCATTTATCAGCAGATACTGGCGCACCACGATATCTACTTCATTGCATTTGATCAGCATGAGCAGGTGATTGCCAGTAACTACCCGGTTGCGACGCTCACTTTAAAGCAACTGGATGATCTTGTTTTCCTGGTCGGCCCGGCCAATATTGCGCAGATCAGATCAGTGCTGTTGCAGCAAACCGGGCAGTGCCGTTTCTCTGTCGCCAATCTGGCCTTCGAGACGCTGTGTCTGCAAGAGGGTAATGCGCCTGCTGTCTATTGCCTGCACATCAAAGCCAGGGACGACAATGCAGCCGAGCCTAAACTGTCTGCCATTGAACAGGATTATAAAATCATCAACGAGCTTGCCAGTTCCCTGAGTTTCCTCACGACGGCATCGGAGCATCATCTGCCTGATCATTTGCAGCAGGAAGTGCGCGATATCCATTTACCGGAAGTGGAAGCTCGCCTGAAACAGGTGCAGGATCCCGGACTGAAAATGTGCCTGGAGATTGTGAAATCCAATATGGACAGCCTGCTGAACGATGCGCCGGGGATGAACAGCCGTTTGCTGGAGGTGCTGACCCCGTCAGAACTGCAGGTTGCAGAATTCATTCGAGGCGGGATGTCGAGTAAAGAAATTGCGAGTACCCTGAATGTGGCGCGCAAGACAGTGGAAAACCACAGAAACAGCTTACGCAATAAACTGGGTATAACAAACAGAGGGGTAAATCTCAGGAATTACCTGTTGAGCCTGGAAAAGAAATAATCATCCCTGATATAGCGTTGTCTGTGTCAAACTTCTGACTTAACACCCGTTAGCGGTACGCAGGCGTTTCGGCCACTGAGCCGTACCGGACGACAACATGACAATCTTCCCTTCCCGTGCTTCCCCCGAATGATGGGAAAGCACATTACCCAGCAGCGGTTCTACTTTCATAGGACTGCGCGAAGCCGGAATCATGTCGATTAAACGGGAGAACTCTTCAAATCCCATTGGTTCCAGATGATTTGCTCGAATTTTCATGTTCATTGCGCTTCTACACTCCTTTCCTTGGCGGTCATCATCGCAACAAAATATGACAATAAAAAATCTCAATGTGACATTTATGTTAAACGTTAATTCCCTGTAAGAAATTGACATATCCCTCAATAATCTGGACGTACCACTTAAATCACCACGAGCAAGGTCACAAATATTAAAGATAGGAAACATAACTAAAATCAATGTATCACCTAATTGCGACTGAAAAGCCGTAAAGATTAGATGATTATTTTTATGTCTTAAGTCTGTCTTAAGTTTCCCTTTCTAAGGTGTGTATACATACCTTAAGGGGAAATATGCGATGGATCAGAATAATTCTAACAAATTAACCTTGGTGCATATTGATAAAGATCATCCTTTACGTGAGAAAACAGAATCTTATGTTGCCTCACGCTATGCTTCTGCCTTTCACGCACGCATCCACACCTTCATGCCCGACTTCCTGGCATTAGTCGATGACCAGAATCAACTCCTGTCCGTATGCGGTTTTCAATCTGCTGACGCCGGACCGCTGTTCCTGGAGCAGTATCTGGATCTGCCCGCTGACCACCTGATGTCTGAGCGATTTGGCCTGCCTGTCTCCCGCTGCGAATTGATTGAATTCGGCCAGCTTGCTGCATTTTCTAAAGGGATGTCATCTTTGCATTTCACCCTGATTGCCCGGCATATGGTCAATCAGGGCTACCACTGGTGCATTTTCACCGCTACCGGGCCATTGCAGGCCATGATGCGCCGGTTCGGATTAGCCCCTCACATACTGGCGGATGCATCAGCCGATCGTATTCCTGATGCTGAAAAAATCTGGGGCACCTATTATTGTCACCAGCCCAGAATCTCAGGAGGCAACCTGGCGGCCGGCCTGCAAACTCTGATGCAGCACCAGCAGACGTCACCGTTCGCGCTCAGCCTGACCCAGGGAGGACAGGCATGAGTAATCTGATCCTTGAGCGGCTGTTTCAGTTCGCGCAAACAGCCCCCCGGCTGACTGCCCTTCAGGGGCGCAATCCGGCTACCGGTGAAAGCATCAGCCTCAGTTTCCATCAACTGGCTGATGAGGTCATACGTGCTGCCGACACCCTTAACCAGCAAGACGTACATTGTCTGGCCCTCAAAGCAGATAACGGGCTGGCCTGGGCGATTGCCGATCTGGCCGCCATGCTCGCCGGAAAAGTGCTGATACCGGTGCCCGTTTTTTTCTCTGATCAACAAATCCGGCACCTGCTCACTGCATCGCAGGTTGATGCGCTGTGGGGAGACTGGTCGGTCGGTGAGCACGCAGGGTCAATGACGATTGCCGATCTGCCTTTCTATCGGTTGTCTTCTCGCAGCCAGCCCGGCCAGTTGCACCCTCAAACCTGTAAAGTCACCTTTACTTCAGGTTCCACCGCCCAGCCCAAAGGGGTATGTCTGAGTCAGCACCATCTGGCAACGACGAGCCAAGCGCTCGCTGAGGCGCTTTCACCTAAAGTCACCCCCGCAAAGCATCTGGTGATGTTGCCGCTTGCCACCTTGCTCGAGAACATCACCGGTCTGTATGTGCCGCTGCTGCTGGGGGCAACTGCGGTGATTTTGCCGGGAGACAATGTTGGCCTGACAGGCTCCAGTGCCTTTGATCCGCGGCGTTTCGCCCAGGCTCTGGCCGAACATCAGCCGGAGAGCCTGGTGCTGACGCCGGCCTTACTGATGGCGCTTTGTCAGATTGCCGCTCAACAGCCGGCACTGACCCGGTCGCTGCAATTTGTGGCGGTCGGTGGCGCACGGGTCGCTCCCGCCCTGCTGGCACAGGCGCATGCACTGAACATTCCCGCTTATGAAGGGTATGGTCTGTCAGAGTGTGGTTCTGTGGTCAGCCTCAATCTGCCCGGTGCCGACAAGCCCGGAAGCTGCGGTCGTCCCCTTTCCCATACCAAGATCAACGTCACGGCCGAGGGTGACATTCAAGTTACCGGAAACAGCATGCTGGGATATCTGGGGCAAGAGGCAAGCCCAGAGACAATACACACAGGTGACATCGGTTATCTGGATGACGACGGATTTCTCCATATTACCGGTCGGCGCAAGAATCAGCTGATCACCAGCTTTGGCCGCAATGTCTCACCCGAATGGATTGAATCAGAAGCCCAGGCGTTTCCCTCGCTGTGTGGCATGGTGGTTATTGGTGACTCACAACTCACACTGAGCGGCATTCTCTTTAGCCAGTCACCGGACTCGGTGCCGCCAGCCATGCAGGCCCTTAACCAACAACTGCCGGATTATGCCCGAATCGGCAATCTGATCATCACCGACCAGCCACTGTCGCATATTCCAGGCTTGATGACGGCCAATGGCCGCCCCAAACGCGATGCTTTGCATCGTTACTTTATGCCAGCCTTGCTCACCGCACAGACAGAGGCAAGTCCTTGGCACAGCAGCCAGACGTCGCTGTCGCTTTACACAGCCAAAACCTTCACTGACCAGCTTGCGCTCACACCTTATACCACTAAAGAGGACACCCCTATGAGTTCGGGATTTTTCCAGACCCTGAGAACAGAAACCGAAGCGGCCCGCAGCCGTATGGCGGACGCCCCCATTTTTACCGCCTGTCAGCAAGGCACGATTGATACTGCAACTTACCTGGCTTTTCTGACTCAGGCTTACCATCACGTTAAACATACTGTGCCCCTGCTGATGGCTTGTGGCAGCAAATTAAGCGAGGACTATGAATGGCTCCGTCAGGCGATCGGGCATTACATTGAAGAGGAAATGGGCCATCAGGCCTGGATACTGAACGACATCGCAGCCTGCGGAGGAAATCCCGCTCCGGTCCGCGACAACCAGGGACCAGGCAAAGTCGGCCTGCCCATAGAGCTGATGGTGTCCTATCTCTATCACCAGATTGACCGCCGTAACCCGATGGGACTGTTCGGCATGGTCTGGGTGCTGGAAGGGACCAGTGTCAGTATCGGCGGTCAGATCGCGCAGCGCATCCAGCAAGTACTCGGCCTGCCTGATAACGCCATGACCTATCTCAAGTCACACAGTGAGCTGGATCAGAGCCATATTCAGACCTTCGAAGGATTAATGAACCGCATTAACGATCCTGCCGATCAACGCGCCATCATAGAGAGTGCCAATACGGTCTACAGCCTTTATGGCCAGATGCTGGCCTCACTGCCGATACCCAGGCTGCACTAACCAGAACGAGCGATACATTTACGTGCACAGGAGATCTTGCATGGATATCAAAAATAAACGCCTGCTGCTGACCGGCGCTTGCGGGGGAATCGGCGCTGAGATTGCCGCAGTATTGGCCGACGCCGGAGCCAGCCTGATTCTGGTCGGCCGTAACGAGAGTAAACTCAGGGCGTTACAGCTTTCACTGAACCAGCCTGACTCACACCTGCTGATAGTGGCAGACCTGAGTACGCCACAAGGCATTGAGACCATTAATCTGGCCTGCCAGCAATGGAAGCAGGCAGGCACGCCCATTCACGGCCTGATCAACAATGCCGGCAGTAATTGCTTTGCCAGTCTGACGCAACGTGAACCGGCCAGTATCAGCAATGAGATTCATCTGAACCTGACAGTGCCGGTGCTCCTTTGTCAGCAGGCGCTGAGCTGGTTGTCCCGTCCGGCTCTGATCCTCAACATAGGCTCGACGTTTTCGGCTATCGGTTATCCCGGCTACACCACTTATTGCGCCAGCAAAGCCGGACTGCACAGATTCAGTGAAGCTCTGCACCGGGAGCTGGACGGAACCGGCGTCCAGGTGCTGTACCTCGCCCCGCGGGCCACGGACACAGCACTGAATTCAACTACAGTGACCGAACTCAATCAGCAACTGGGCAATCATATTGATGCTCCCCGCTGGGTGGCTGAGCAAGTCCTGCACAGCCTTATAAATGAAACACACATTCGCTGGCTGGGATGGCCGGAGAAACTCTGGGTTCGGGTAAACCAGATACTCCCCGGGTCGGTAGCCAGTGCTATCCGGAAACAAAGCAACACAATACGCCAGTACCTCACCAAAGCCGAAGTTATCTGATATTCATGGAGGCATTATGAAAACATTGACCTTTTCACCGGTTACATCCCTGCTGACCTTTGCCTGTATCCTGGGTGCATCCGTCAGTTTCAGCAGCCTGGCTGTCGCGGATGAGCTCAGTGATATCCAGCAACAATGGGCGAAATGCCAGTACGATACCTTTAACAAAGACAACAAAGTGCAGTGCCTCAATCAGGTGATAGCCAACAATCAGCAAGCCCTGCGCCAGGCGCCAACCCGCTCCGACCTGAAAGTCTGGCTGGCCATCAACAAAAGCAGCCTGGCCGGGGCAAAAGGCGGACTGAGTGCCCTGCCGCTGGTAAAAGAAGCTAAGTCGTTGTTAGAAGATGTGATCCGCACCGATCCTAATGTGCTGGACGGCTCTGCCTATACCAGTTTGGGCACGTTATACTATCAGGTACCGGGCTGGCCGATTGGCTTTGGTGATGACGACAAAGCGGAAGCTATGCTGAAAAAGGCACTGGCAATCAACCCGAACGGTATCGATCCTAATTACTTTTATGGCGATTTTCTGGCTCAGAACGGCCGCCGTGATGATGCCATCAGCTATCTGAAAAAAGCCAGCCAGGCCAAGCCTCGCCCCGGTCGCAAACTGGCCGATACAGGAAGACAGCTGGAAATCCGACAAAAACTGAAGGAGCTGCAATAACCGATGCGCATCTTACTAATCGAAGATGATCTGATGCTGGGTGAATCCATGGTGGCCTCACTGAGCCGCCGTGGCTACACCGTTGACTGGTTGCAGCAAGGCCAGGGAGTTGAACTCGCCCTGAAAACCGAGGACTTCCTGGCGGTTATTTTAGATTTAACCCTGCCCGATATCGACGGTCTTCAGGTATTACGGCAGATTCGGCGCGCGGGCCACCAGCTTCCCGTTATGATTCTCACCGCCCGGGACGGGATTGACGATCGCGTCAAAGGGCTGGACGGCGGCGCAGATGATTACCTGGTAAAACCGTTCGCACTGGAAGAATTGCTGGCCCGCTTGCGGGTGATGATACGTCGGCTGTCTGGCAGCTCTGAAACTGAGATTCAGCTGGGCGAGCTGACCCTATCGCTGCTCAACAATGGTGTCAGCTTTCGTGGCAAGCCGGTGAAACTCACCCGCAATGAATTCAAAATTCTCAGTACGCTGGTCGCGCAGGCCGGCCGGGTGATGAGTAAAGACAAACTCCAGCAGGCCCTGCACGGTTGGGATGACACCGCCAGCGATAACGCGATTGAAGTGCATATTCACAATATCCGGAAAAAACTCGGCAGTGCTGTCATAAAAAATATCCGAGGCGTAGGGTACATCATTGAAAACCGCTGAGAGCAAGCCTGTTCTATCGATCAAAAAACGGCTGATCACCCTGACAGTAGCGGCTGCAACTGTGCTGATTGCCATTTCATGGAGCCTGATCTTTGCTGAATCTAAACATGAAATAGATGAGATCTTTGACGCTCGTCTGGGGCAATCGGCCAAACTGCTGGCACTCAGTGCACCGCAACTGCTCAAAATGCCCGCAGAGCAAATGGATCAATTCTATGAAGACTGGTATCAGGGCATCAGCAATCATGCCAGTTTCAGCGATGATGATCCGACCCCTTTCGGTCACCCCTATGAACAGAAGCTGATGTTCCAGCTCTTCGACACTCAGGGCAAGGTTCTGCTGCGCTCTCCCGGCGCACCGTCGCACCCGCTGTCGGCCACCGATAACATTGGTTATCATCCCATTACCTTTGATGATCAGCTTTGGCGTAGTTTTCAGATTCGCCTGCCATTTAGCGACGGCAGCCAAGTTGCCGCATTTCTGGTGGTGGCCGAAAAGCAGGCAATCCGCGATGAACTCATTGATGAAATTGCCTTTTCCACCGGCATTCCGCAATTGCTGCTTATTCCCTGCCTGGCGCTGGCCATTATTCTGCTGGTCAACTATGTTATGCAGCCGGTCGGTGAACTTCAGCAAGCCCTTTCACAAAGAACAATCAATAAGTTGCATGCAATCAGGGTGTCACAGCCCACGGTGGAGCTTAAACCACTCATCGATCAGTTGAATTACCTGCTGTCAGAACTGGATAAAGCCTGGGTGCGTGAAAAACGCTTTACCCACACAGCGGCCCATGAGCTGAAAACACCGCTGGCTGTCCTGCGGCTAAACGCAGAAAATGCCCTGTCCAGCGATAATCCGGCCGATCTGCAGAGCGACCTCAGCCATATTCTCAAAGGGATAGACAGGACTGACCGCCTCATTCAGCAGTTACTGATGCTGGCGAGAGTGGAAAGCGGCAACACCTTTTCGTTCAGCCACCTTGACCTGATGGAATGCCTGCGTGAGGTCATTGCTTCACTGGCTCCTTTAGCGTTAAGACAGGAACAAAATCTGTCTCTGGATGGCCCGTCCTCGCTCACGATTGAGGCCAATCTGCCGCTGCTGCACAGTCTGTTCAGCAATCTCATCGACAATGCCACCCGCTATGCCGGCGAGCATGCGGACATCAACATCAGTGTTCAGACATCGGAACCTGACCAGGTGCTGATTCGTGTCTGTGATTCGGGCCAGCCCATACCTGACGCGATTCGCGAGCGGATGTTTGAGAAATTCTTCCGGGCCAATACAGAACGCGGCGATGGTGCGGGACTGGGCATGTCCATCATCCGCGACATCGCTGAACTGCATGGCGGCACTATTTCACTGGAGCCACAGTCTTCGACAGGCAAAAACTGCTTTCTGGTTACCCTGCCGATCAAAACCGGCCACATTCAATAGTGGCCTAACCATACAAGCTGACTATCTGGCCTGCTACGCTATCGCCACCTATTCATCTGATTAAAAAATAAAAAACCAAACCAACGCACGTCACAATCACACAAACTGCGCCAAATTAAACCCTACCCGCTTCAAATCAGCTGCCATAATTACTTAGATAGCAAAACGTTTTATCTGTAAGGATTGTATAGCGGACCCCCTCATTTATGACTGTAAAAATGGAAGTAAAGAATCTCTACAAGGTGTTTGGCAGTGCCCCTGAAAGGGCGTTTCCACTACTGGAACAGGGATTAGATAAGGATGCCATTTTTGAGAAAACCGGCCTGATTGTCGGCGTCAAAGATGCCACGCTCACCATTAACCAGGGCGAAATTTTCGTGATCATGGGCCTCTCCGGCTCAGGAAAATCGACCCTGGTTCGCCTGCTTAACCGTCTCATCGAACCCACCAGCGGCCAGGTACTGCTTGATAACAAAGACATCGCCAACATCTCAGAGGACGAGTTGCGTACTGTGCGGCGAAACAATATCAGCATGGTGTTTCAGTCATTTGCCCTCATGCCCCATATGACGGTTATCGACAATACCGCCTTCGGCCTGGATCTCGCGGGGGTCGACAAAGCCACCCGTTACGATACCGCAATCCAGGCACTGGCACGGGTTGGACTGGAAGCTTATGCCGCCTCATACCCTGACGAGTTATCAGGGGGTATGAAGCAAAGGGTCGGCCTGGCAAGAGCACTGGCCAATGACCCGGACATTCTGTTGATGGATGAGGCTTTTTCTGCCCTTGACCCGTTGATCCGCACCGAAATGCAAGATGAGCTTATCCGCCTGCAAAGCGATGACAAACGCACTGTGGTTTTTATTTCTCACGACCTTGATGAAGCCATGCGGATTGGCGATCGGATTGCCATTATGCAAAATGGCGAAGTGGTTCAGATTGGCACACCGGATGAAATCCTCCATCACCCGGCGAATGATTATGTGCGATCTTTCTTTAAAGGCGTGGATGTCACCAATGTCTTTACCGCCAAAGACATCGCCCGCAAACAAGCCGTCACTGTGATTAAAAAAACCGAAACGGACGGCCCGCGCGCCGCACTGAAGCTGCTCAATGATAATGACAGGGAGTACGGCATTGTGGTCGACCGCCGCAACCTGTATGTCGGGTTAGTGTCGACAGACACCCTGCAAACGGCCAGCAAAGCAGGCCATACCCTGACTCAGGCGCTGCTGGGCGATACCATCACTTTTCTGCCTGAAACCCCTGTGGGTGAGCTGATCGGTCAGGTTGCCAATCTGCCTTATGGTGTGCCTGTTGTTGATGAAAACCATATTTATCATGGTGTTATTACCAAAGCCCGCCTGTTACAGACACTAGATCGGGAGGCCTGATATGAGCCAGGAAAATAACCCAGAGTCATCTACGCCGGTGGCGGACAACCCGCCGGCACCTGCCTCACAAGACCCCTGGTCCAGCGCAGATACCACTAATACCGACCCCTGGGGCAATTCAGCCACCTCGACGCCCAACTCAGGTTCCGACTGGCTCAATACCTCAGATTCAACGCCCGTTGACCCGTCCATCGACTGGATACATCCGTTTCAGGATGCCCTGATCCCGTTTGATCAATGGGTCGAAGACGGCATCAACTGGCTGGTCGCCAATTTCCGGCCAGCGTTTCAGGCGATCAGTGTACCGATTGATTACATACTCACCGCCTTCCAGACCACGCTGCAGAGCACACCGGCACTCTTGATGATTTTTCTGATCATGATCCTGGCCTGGCAGATAGCCGGTCCACGGATGGGGATTGCCAGTGTGATCTCGCTGCTGCTGATAGGCGCCATAGGTGCCTGGGATCAGGCGATGGTCACGCTGGCGCTGGTTCTGACGTCCGTTTTCTTCTGCCTGCTGATCGGGCTACCGACCGGTATCTGGCTGGCCAGGAGTGAAAAAGCGGCCAGAATTGTCAGGCCGATTCTTGATGCAATGCAAACAACACCCGCTTTTGTCTATCTGGTGCCCATAGTGATGTTATTTGGTATCGGGAATGTGCCAGGGGTCGTGGTGACCATCATCTTTGCCCTGCCTCCGATTATCCGACTGACTATTTTAGGTATCCGCCAGGTGCCTGAAGAACTGATTGAAGCAGCCCACTCTTTTGGCGCGAACCCGAAACAAATGCTCTATAAGGTTCAGTTGCCGCTGGCGATGCCCACCATTATGGCCGGCGTTAACCAAACCCTGATGCTGGCGCTGTCCATGGTGGTGATTGCCTCCATGATAGCCGTTGGCGGGCTGGGTCAGATGGTGCTGCGCGGTATCGGTCGTCTGGATATGGGGCTGGCGGCCATTGGCGGGCTGGGGATCGTCATCCTGGCTATCCTGCTCGACAGGCTGACACAGGCAATGGGGGCATCCGAGCGCGGCCGATCTTACCGTCACTGGTATGAACACGGTCCTATCGGGTTTATTTATCGCCGGTTCAAAAAAGACGAGGCTCCGCATCTGACAACACATTCACAACCCTGAGGAGAAGACAATGACAAGGTCCTGGAAGTCACTCTCACTGAGCACGGCATTATTTGCCGGTGCCATTTCTTTCCCTGCGATGGCCGCAGATTTACCCGGTGAAGGCGTTAGCGTACAGCCTGTACAAAGTACAGTGGCGGAAGAAACCTTCCAGACACTCATCGTTAATAAAGCTCTGGAAGCACTGGGTTACGATGTCCAACCCACCAAAGAGGTGGACTATAACGTGGGCTACACTTCGATTGCCAATGGCGACGCCACCTTCCTGGCCGTCAACTGGGCGCCGCTGCACAAAGATAAATTCATCAAATCAGGCGGGGACGATAAATTCTACCGCAAAGGCTATTACATTACCGGCGCCGCTCAGGGCTACCTGATTGATAAAAAAACCGCCGATCAATACGGCATCACCAATATCAGTCAGCTCAAAGATCCCAAACTGGCCAAGCTGTTTGATGCCAACGGCGACGGCAAAGCGGACATGACAGGCTGTAACCCGGGCTGGGGCTGTGAAGGGGTGATCGAACACCAGCTCGATGCGTTCGGGCTGCGTGACACAGTCACCCATAATCAGGGTAACTACGCCGCTATCATTGCCGACACCATCTCCCGCTACCGTAACGGCTCGCCCATTCTGTACTACACCTGGACCCCTTACTGGGTAAGCGGTGTGCTGGTGCCGGGCAAAGATGTGGTATGGCTGGAAGTGCCGTTCTCGTCATTACCGGGCGAGCGGGAAAACGTTGATACCGCCCTGCCGAACGGCAAAAACTACGGCTTTGAAATGAACAGCATGCGCATTGTTGCCAACAAACAGTTTGCTGAAAACAACCCGGCGGCGGCCAAACTGTTTGAAGTCATGGCACTGGATATCAATGACGTCAGTGCTCAGAATATGCGTATGAGTCAGGGACAAAATTCCCAGAAAGACATAGAAAACCATGTTAACGGCTGGATTCAGTCACACCAGCAACTGTTTAACAGCTGGATTAGTCAGGCAAAAAAAGCCGCTGAAGATGCATCTTAATAGCTGATATATGCAATTAATCTGATACTATGTTTGCCGGGCCAGCATATTGCTGGCCTGATGCAATCTGAATTAAACCTGAAAGACAAAAACCTCATAATTGCTAAGTTTATTTATTAGCTATATTCTTGAGATCATGGTTCAAATTTGACGGTAAATATATGTTTTTGGATTATTTTGCATTGGGATTACTTATTTTTGTAGCCCTTGTTTTATTTTACGGCATCATAGCGATTCACGATATTCCTTACGAGATAGCCAAAGAGCGAGAACATCCCCATCAGGATGCGATTCACTATGCGGGCTGGGTAAGTTTATTCACCTTACATGCTCTGTGGCCATTTTTATGGATCTGGGCCACCTTGTGGCGTAAAGAAAGAGGCTGGGGATTCAAACAGGTTCATGATGAACAAGTCTTACTGCAGACCCAGTTAACCAAAATGGAAATGCAACTCCAGCTACTGCAATCTGAACTCTCCGCATTAAAGCAACAACGCCAACCTGTGAATAGCAATAATGATAACGACGAGGGTAATCAATAATGGAAACGTTACTGGTACTCTCCTATGCAGCCATCTGTATTTTTATCTTCAAAGTTTTCCGGATACCGTTAAATAAATGGACTGTGCCGACTGCCGTACTTGGCGGTATCGTCCTTGTCGGTGCTTTGGTCCTGTTCATGAACTATAACCACCCGCACACCAGCCTGGGCGGTGAATATTTCGTCTCCACCCCTATCATGCCGAACGTGCGCGGTAAGGTCATTGAGGTGCCCGTCACCCCGAACTCCCCGCTCAAGCAAGGTGATGTACTGTTCAAAATTGATCCCACGCCTTTCCAGGCGGAAGTTGACAGGCTGGAAGCCCAGCTGGCAGAAACCAGACAAAACGTACTCGGACAGGAAGCCAGCTACAAAGCAGCAATGGCAACCCGCATTAAAGCGCAGGCAGAACGCGATCGCACCTATCAGCAGTACCAGCGTTATGCCACAGGGTATAAACGCGGCGCCTTCACCAAAGCCGATGTCGATAACCGTGAGCAATTCTACCGCAGCGCCGAAGCCGCACAGGAAGCCGCGCAAGCTGATGAACGCCGGGCAAAACTGGCTTACGAGTCTAACATCAATGGCGAGAACACGGCTGTGGCTCAAATCCAGGCGCAGCTGGTCAAAGCCCGATTTGACCTGGATTCCACTATCGTTCGTGCGCCTACCGATGGCTTTGTGACTCAGGTGCTGCTACGCCCCGGCATGATGGCAGTGCCACTGCCGCTGCGTCCTGTGATGACCTTTATCAACACCAACGATGACTTCATCATAGGTGCGTTCCGTCAGAACTCGCTGTTGCGCCTCAAAGCCGGCTATGAAGCCGATATCATTTTCCGTGCCATTCCGGGGAAAACCTTCAAAGCCGAAATTATCGACGTCTTACCCGCGATTGGTGAAGGTCAGGCGCAGGCGCAAGGCACGCTGATTGGCACAGATATGTTAATGCGCCAGGGCCGCCCGCTGGTCAGGTTCAGGATGCTTGACGATCTCAGTGAGTACCAGCTGCCTTTAGGGGCCAATATGGAAATTGCCGTGTATTCAGATCACGCGCACCATCTGGCGGTGATGCGTAAAATCTTGATTCGCATGAAGAGCTGGCAGAACTTCCTGTATCTGGATCATTAATCCCTTCCCGGCATGCCTGCAATACGCAGGCATGCTTCACTCTTGCGTTTTCACTGCCGACTGAATCTGGGTCTGGGTCACTATCTGGCGCACACAATCCAGGATCAAAAAGAGTACTGCGATCCAGATAAAGAGATAGGTCGGCCACTCTCCTTCGGCAATGCTTTCCCCGAGCAGCAAAGACACCACCACCAGCAATACAGGTTCCACATAGCTCAATAATCCGAACAGGCTGAAACTCAGCAGTTTGCTCGCCACAATGTAGCTGCCGACCGCAAAAGCACTAATGATGCCCAGCCCCATAATGAGCCAGCTAAGATGAGGATGCTGAGCAAAAACGCTCAGGCTTTCGTGCTCGACAAATAGCCACCAGATGGCCGGGGGAATCATGATCGCCATATCAAACCACAGACCACCCAGACTGTCTGTGCCGAGTTTACGCCGCAGCATAAAATAGCCGGGGTAGCCTATCGCCACCACCAGTGTTTCCCAATACAGACCTCCCGAAAGCCAAAGCTTGTGGGCAACGCCGACCGCCGCAAAGGCCACCGCGATTTTTTGCAGCCCGCTCAGTCTGTCCTGATAAACGAAACGGCCCAGCACCACCATGACCAGCGGCATCATGAAATAGCCCAGAGAAACCGGCAGCGCACGGCCATTGATCGGCGCCCACATGAACAGCCAGAACTGGACGCCCAGCAACAATGCCGACAAGGGCAAGCCCAGCCATAGCAGGGGGCGCTGACGGACTGCAGACACAATAGCCTTCACTTGCGGCCATGCTTTGCTGAGCAGCAGAAAAGCAGTGAGAAACGGTAAGGTCAGTAACAGCCGCCAGCTAAAGATGGCTTCGCCATTGAGCGGTGCCAGCAGGGTCGAGTAGTAATACAGCGCCCCGAACAGACACGACGACATCACTGACAGAAAAACGCCTTTACCCACATTACCCCCCTGACATCTGATCCATTTGGCGACAAGCTTAAACGCACAGGATGATATCAGCCCGTTGTCGCCAATGGCGATGTAATTTTCCGCCAGGGATGCAGGACGTTGTGAAGATGGGATCCGGGTCAGTCCAGTGTTTTCTTAAAGCGCCAGGAAGCTAACAGCAACCCGAGCAAGGTAAAGCCCAGCAACCAGAGTGCGTCTTTCCACAGCACTGCCACATCGGCGCCGCGCAGCACTATGCCCCGTATCATGCGCATAAAATGGGTTGCAGGCAGGACTTCTGCAATCCATTGGGCAATCACAGGCATACCTTCATACGGGAACATAAAGCCGGACAGCAAGATAGAAGGTAACAGAATAAACACCGTCATCTGCATGGCTTGCAGCTGAGTCTGTGCAATTGTCGAGATCACCAGCCCCAGAGTCAGGCTGGCAGCAATAAACAGCAAGGTGCCGAACAGAATCTGACTGACCGGGCCATTAATCGGCACCGCAAAAATGTAATGGCCCAGCCCCAGAATGATCACCACCTGAATCAGACCAATGACGATATAAGGCGCGATCTTTGCCAGCATGAGCTCAAGGGAATGCACCGGGGTGGTGATCAGCAACTCCAGGTTGCCCCTTTCCCGCTCGCGGACTATCGCCGCAGAGGTGAACAGTATCATGGTCATGGTGAGTATGACGCCGAGCAGGCCCGGCACAATATTGACAGCTGTTCGCCGCTCCGGGTTAAAGTACAGCGCAACTTCAAAGGTCGGCGTCATCACACTCGACTGCTGCGCTTTGTAATCCGAGACCAGGTTATCGACCGGCATATTCTGTAATTGCAGCAAGGCAGAACTGACCATAGTATCTGAGCCATCCACCAGCCATTGCCCGGCTTTTCTGTGCTGTGCCAGTCGTTGGTCCAGATCCCTTGGCAGAACCAGCACACCCCGTACTGTCCCGGCAGTAATGGCTTGCTCGCCTTCTCTGGGCGTGGCGTAGGTAGCCACCACGGTGACCACCTGAGTGGCTTTCACCGCTTCGGTAATGATCCGGCCATACTGAGACTGGCTTTGATCCACAATCGCCACGGGAATATTGCGCACATCCGTATTGATGGCAAAGCCAAACAACAACAGCTGTATCAGCGGGATCATCACTACCATGCCGAAGGTAATTCTGTCGCGGGACAGCTGGCGAAACTCTTTCATCAGAATCGCTTTCATTCTGATCAGGCTGGATGTTACGGCATTCATCATTTGCTCCCTGTGCTGGTGACAAAGACGTCTTCCAGACTGGGGCGAACCACATCGAACTCGGCCTGAGCCAGGGCCGGTAGCTGACGTTTCAGCCAGGCCACAGGGTCAGATTCTTCGGCACGCACCAAAACACGCAGACGAATACCTAACTGCGCGGCTGACACCACGGCCGGTATGGCCAGCAAACTGTCTTTGATCTGCCTGAGCCCCGGCGCTTTGATTTCAACCACACTGACGCCCATCTGCTTCATCAGGGAATCAGGCGGGCCGTCTGCCTTGATTTCACCGGCTTCCATAATCGCCAGCCCATGGCAGCGCTCGGCTTCATCCATGTAATGGGTGGTCACCAGAATGGTGGTGCCTGAATCAGACAAGTCAAAAAGCTGCTCCCAGAAATCACGCCGCGACTGGGGATCCACCGCTGAGGTCGGTTCGTCCAGAAACAGTAAATCAGGTTTGTGCATCACAGCCGCCGCCAGGGCGAGCCGCTGTTTCTGCCCGCCGCTCATGCTGCCAACCCGTTGTTTCATCAATTCATTAAGGTTATAAGTGCTGCCGAGCTCTGCCACCCTGGGTTTCAGCTCCCGGCCTGGCAAACCATAAATCTGGCCGATAAACTGCAGGTTTTCTTTGACTGACAAATCTTCATACAAGGAAAACTTCTGCGTCATGTAGCCAATTTTCATCCGCAGCGCTTCCGCCTGTTCGGGAATGCGCAGGCCAAGTACTTCAATCTCTCCCTCACTGGGGCTCAGCAGTCCGGTTAACATACGCAGCGTGGTGGATTTACCGCAGCCATTCGGCCCCAGAAAGCCGTAGATGTGGCCCCTGGGGACTTGCAGATTGAGTTTGTTGACTGCGGTGAAATCGCCGAACCGCCGCGTCAGGCCAGTGGCCTTGATTGCCAGCTCACTCAAAAGGCATCTCCACCTGAACCGGTACGCCGGAAGGCAAAGACTCGGCATCCGACAAATCGAACTCGGCCAGGTAAACCAGCCGCGCCCTGTCATCTTCATTCAGTGCGTAATAAGGGGTAAAGGCCGGCTCAGTCGCTATCCAACGCAAAGTGCCTTCAAATGGTTCTGAAACGCCATCGACATACACCTTTGCCACACTGCCCGGCTGCAAAGCAACTCGGTAAGGCTCAGGGACATACACTCTGGCGTAAGGCTGGCTACTGGCCTGAATGACAGCAACAACAGCACTCATGGGCACTCGCTCGCCCAGGTTATACGGCAGGCTGTCCAAAATGCCGTCGCGGGTTGCCACGACAGTGAGATCATTGAAAATACGCTGCTGCAGAGCCACATTGGCTGTTGCCGCTTCCAGTTCCGCCTGCGCCTGCTGAATATCTTCAATTCTTTCGCCCCGGGTCAGCTTGATGAAATTCTCCCGCGCCTCGGCTACCTGCGCCCTTGCACTGTCACGCTCGGCTTTTGCGGTATCCCGCTCGGCCACGCTGATCAGTTTCTGCCGCACCAGGCTCTCTCGGCGCAGATAGGTTTTTTCCGCATCGGTCAAACGGGCATTCGCCTGTTCAAGCTGTGCCTTAGCCGCGGCAATATCTTCCACCCGCTCGCCGTTAGTGAGCCGGAGCAGATAAGCCGCCGCTCTGGCCTGCTCGGCTTTCACCTGCGCCAGGGTAGCGCCTTGCCGTGTGGTATCCAGCCGGACCAGCACTTCTCCGGCTTGCACTGGCTGACCTTCGGCTACCGGCATGTCGCGGATAATTTCATTTGCCGTCGCCGTCAAGGTTATGCGATCGCGCTCAAGAGTGCCCAGAGCCAGTGAAGACGAACGATTGTCGCACCCGGCCAGTAACAAGAGTGTCAGCACCAAAAATTGCAATGACCCGGCAGATTTCATTTAGCGCTACTCCAAGACAGACTGTAAGGTAAACCTAGCTAAGATGAGGTGAAATTCAATGTGTTAGCGCAAGCATGCCGTAATTTCTTGCTCATTACTGCTGCGTGTTTCTCACTTCGCAACAGAGGTGGACTATGCCAAAGAGGCATTGATCACGGTCCAATCCTGACGGCCAGCTCATCACTCCCCCTTGTACTGCCAACAAAAGCCATTAGAATGGCGCGCAATGAAAAGCACTTCATTATCAAGTAAAAGTAAAATTTTTCTCTGACTTTTAAGGGAGTACCATGTCACTGTTGGGATATTTGCGCTGGATGACCTTTTCTCTTTTCCTTTTCACCAGCCCCACAGCTTTTTCTACGACCATCACTGACAGTCTTGGGAATCCGTTTACCCAGGACACACCACCTCAACGTATTATCACACTGGAATATGCCTTCGCTGATGCACTGGCCGCCATTGATATCAGTCCTGTGGGTATTGCCGATGATAATGATCCGCTCAATCTGCACCCTGCGGTATTGGCGAAGCTGGAAGGTTGGGTATCGGTCGGTGAAAGAGCGACCCCCGATCTTGAACAGATCGCGGCGCTGAAACCGGATTTGATTATCGCCGATGTTAACCGGCATCAGGCGATGTATACCGCGCTCAGCCAGATTGCCCCGACCGTACTGCTGGCATCCCGCGGTGAAACCTATCAGGAGAACCTTGACGTTGCCCTGAAGATTGGCGATATCGCAGGCCATCCGGAGCTCATGCAGGCGCGGATCCTGCAACACAAAAACACCATGCAGGGTGCGGCAGACGCGCTCAGCCGCTTTCACGGCCACAGCGTGCTTTTCGCTGTGGCATCCGAAAATGGCTTATATGCCTATTCCGGGGCCGCCTACCCTGGCGGCGTATTGAAAGCGCTCAAACTGACGGTGCCCGAGAAAGTCGGCGAAGAAGACAGAGCGCTGAGACAGCTGACTTTTGACGATATCGCCAGCATGAATCCCGACATTCTGCTTTCCGGCAACATGGCACCTGACAGTATTCTTGCTCAGTGGCAGCAGCAGCCAGCCTGGCAATCGCTGAAGGCCGTGTCCAGCGGGCAGCTCATTGGTGTCGACGGCAATCACTGGGCCAACTGCCGCGGCATGCTGGCTTCTGAAGCCATGGCAGACAATCTGCAGCAAGCCTTGGCGGTGACGCCAGCGCCGCCATCCGAAGTCTTACCAAGCGAGCGGGATCTCGGCATAGAGCCGGAATAAGACATTCTCGTCCCAGGGCAGGATAGGCGCTTTACCCTGGACACGGTAAGGCGCCAGATTATAGCGGGTGTATGACACCGAGACATTCAGGCTGTTCATAACGGGATGAACAACCGGATAGTGGATCGCCAGAAAAAGTCGATTTTCCAGCCAGTTATCCTGATCGCGCCACTGCTGCCAGTATCCGTCCCAGCTGAGTGCCGTTTTGACCGAGCGCTGAAAAAACAGCTTCCAGGCTAATGCGTCACTGCTGCGTTGCAGCGCTTCCCGGCTATAACCTCTGGCCTCAGGGACATCGTCATCGAATTCCAGCCCGTAGTAGCCGCCGCCCATCGCCAGCCCGACAGCGTCAGCCTGGCGCTGATAATCCAATACGATCCCCAATTGTGCCTGCAGCGCCTCTTCCACGCCGGACACCGTATTCTGAAGCCAGCTGACCTCTGCCTGCCAACCGAGGGTTACGCCAGCGTGGTCCAGGCTAACGATGGGCTGGGAGAGCGAGCCGTTTGCCATAACCCAGAAAGGGTCATGATCAGGGTCCAGCTGATCAATATCGTTATCATAATGCGCGATGATCCCGGTTTGCCCGCTCAGGTTCGCCGCACCGGCATAAAACAGGCCGAGGCCAAGGTTAACGCCCAGGGTATCTGAGTCTGCCTCGGCAACCCGGGTATCATGCAATCCTGCTGAGGCAACTGTGCGCCATGCCGCGTGAGTCGCAGGCGCAGTAATACATACCGGCACTAAGGCCAGTAAGGCCCACTGAGCTCTGACACTACGCCCGATACCTGTCATTTGTCTGCATACCAGCGACACAATATTGACAGTGTAGTGGCTTACTGGTGACTCAGTCGTTGCAATAGTTAGCCATAGGGGAAATACCCGTTACCAGGGAAAATATCAGGCATCAGATAAATAGCGACAAAAGAAAAAAGCTATTAGCACGACGTTAATTTCTGGTAATTTCCGCCTCCGCCTGATGACACACTGATTTAAATCGCTATTTTTATTTTCCAGCAATATATTAGGTATCGCTAAAACAGAATAAACAAACCCATTCGGCTATTGTTAATGGCAAGCTTATATCAGCCTAACACCAATCACCTTTCGTTAGCATTCATCACAAGGCATCAACCGGCGTTTCATTTGACTCACTTTGTTCACATCAACGGCATTCAGATAAAAATTATGCGCGAACGAAAATTAGATAGACTTTATTTTTTCATTTTGATAATTTCAATGACAGAATAAAAAACAGCGCTCAATACGCTGCAACATCAACAAAGTAAAATAGAAACCCCTTTATTAGATCAGGTAAATATACATATCCGGCGAATAGTTCATTTATTTGTCACAAACACTATCAGTCAGATAATTACAGCATTAGATAATAATAAATTAGCGGAAACATACTTTTTCATTTTTCACTGTTTAAAGGTATCCACCACGTTCGTGTATTTCAGTAAAACCTCAAGATGCGTTAACACTCCTCTTTTATAAGGAAACCTTTATGGCCAAATTTAAGCAATTAGCGCTCATCGCTTTACCCTTATTCAGCCTGACTCCGGTTGCTCACGCCTCATTGTATGGCGACTGTATTGCCTCTGGTGAGGCGCTTGTCGACGCCCGCTTCGGCGGCTCCTACACCAAAGATGTGGATGATTCCTCACAGGATCTGGCCTCTTCTACCATCAAAGGCTACCTGAACGTACAAGGCCGCAGCAGCTGCCTGCGTGTTGAAGGTGTGGCCGGTATTGATGGCAAATTACTGAATAATGATATTCAGGTGGCGTCTGTCACCGCGGGGGCCACGGCAACCAATACCGCGCAATTCGGTGTTGACGGGCGCGTCAATGTCATGGGGACCGATATCCTTTCTCAGGAATACACGATGTCCGCTGAAGAAGGGCCATCACTGAAGAAAGACCTGCCGATCCTGCCGATTCCGGATCTGGGCCTGTATGCGGGTATCCCGCTGGGACCTGTCATTCTGGATGTCGGTGTCGGTGTAAGAACCAAGCTCAACGTGGCACTGGAAGCGGGTTATGACAACCTGGCACTGACTGCCAAAGCCGTGCCCAGTGCCGATGTGACAGGATTCACTGAAGCCTCCGCCCGCATTTTGCTCAATAAAATCTCTCTCGGCGGTGAAGTGTCCATTATCTCGGATGATCTGGCCTTTGAAACCTATGGTCGCTGGGATGCGCCGCAAAACGGCTTTGCGTTTGGTTACGGCATTACCAACACCGCCAACCTGGCCGGTGGCAATATCTACGGCTCAGTGAACGATAAGTACAAACTGACCATCTATGAATGGCCTGGCTACACCTTTGAGAAAACGTTAGCGGAAGGAAGCACTTTCCTGCCCGTTCAATAATCTCAGCGCCCTTCCTCCCCGCATCCAAAGTGCGGGGAGCATCTCTGTGTCATGAGTCAATATTCTATGAAGAACAAATTACTTTTTATTCTGGTGCTGGTCAGCTGCGTAGCCGCAGGCGCCGCGCTGTTTCATCGTTCAGGCTCGCCCACTTCCGCCCTGGCTGACCATGAATCCGCTTCTGCCTCAGCCCTGCCACCCGCCACGCAAACAGGCACGAACAGCAATACGCCGGCTTTTCAGGACACCGGCACGCCGTCTCCACACACTGACAACACCGCCTCCGAGACATTTGCCAAACACGTCTTTGCGCTGCAATACAGTGCCGATATCGCTTTTTCAGCCCCTGGCACTACCGTCGAGCAAACGATCCGTTTTGATATTAGCGGCGACATGATCCAGTACCGGCAAATCCGCGATGATCACATCTATAAACTGATCAGAATACCGTCACCGGACATTACAGCCGTGGTCAATCAGCAGGCCAATCCCGAGATTGTGGCGGCAATTCGTCAGCAGGTACAGGAAGGCGTAGAGTTCATCAGCTCCCCGGAAGGAGAGATCCTGGAAGTCTACCTGTCGCAGCCTCATCCGTCGCTGAAGTCCATGGAAACGATCGCCTTCATGATGCAGCACATTATTCCGGAAACGGTCAGCGGCAACGCGCAATGGCAACGCTCCGAACAGGATTACAACGGCGAGTTCACCGCTTTCTACAGCCTGCAGCCGGACACAGCGCCGACGCCGGCAACCGACAGTTACGCCTTATTCAAGCGTCGTGAACTGCAAAAATCCGTCTATGATCAGGCGAGTGGAGATCAGGCCCGCGGACTGGCAAACCAGCTCAAGCCTGTCTACTCCTTCAGTCATCAGGCCCGCTGGGATCAACACAACCGAATGCTGCAATCGCTGTCTGTCGATGAAAGCGTCGAGCATCTGCTCAACGGCCAGCCGCTGGCAAGCAGTAACAACCGCCTGGTTCTGAACCTGACGTCATGGACTCAGGGCATCAGCCAGAGCGAACTAGCCCTGATCCAACAGGTTCAATCGCAGCGTCAGATCGAGTTAACCGCCGCTGAGGTGTTTCTCTCCAACGGGGGCAAAGCCAGTCAACGTACAGGGGCTCAAGGAGAAGAGACTGCCGAACAGCAAAAGTCAGATCAGAACGCTCAGGGTATCAACACTTCTGCGGAAGAGGCTTATCAGGAAATCAAAGATCTTTATGATGCCATGCTGTCGCTGGACGGCCTGGAAAGGGTCAAAGCAGAAAGTCAGCTGAGCGCGCTGCTGCAGAACTTTGCCCGCACCTATCCCGGCGAGCTGGATCTGCTGACCGATGATCTGGCCAAGTTTGGCACTCATGAGCCAGGGTTCAGCCTGTATCTGAGTGCACTGAGTACGGTGGCCAGCCATGCTTCGCAACAAGCTATGCTGACCACACTGAATGCCCGGATGAACGAGAATCAGGCAGCAGCCTCAATCATGGCGTCGCTGGCGCTGTCGCCGCAGGGCAATACGCAAACCTTTGAACGCTTCTCCAATATGGTCGGCAACAGCCCGCTGGCGGCGTCGATGCCAGCCAATGTCGATCTGGCCAAAAGTGCCATGGTTCAGCGTATGGGCGTGGAAGATAGCACCACAGCCAACGCTTATGTCTCTGATCAATTGCGGGAACTCAAGTCTGCGGCCGATACCTCAGCAACCCTTCATCATCTGACCGTGCTGGGCAATATGGGGCAATACCTGAGCTACGAGGATTTGCAAACGTATACCGAACAATCCAATACCGACGTTCGTCAGCGGGCCACCCATGCCCTGCGCTTTGTCCCCGGCTCGGATGCCACCGACTATTTGTTGCAGACGCTCAAAGATGACGCGAATACCGCCACCCGCGAAGTGGCCGCCAATTCTCTCAGTTACCGCGCGCTGGACAACACGACGCTGGATCAGCTCCGGCAGCAGATTGAGACTGAATCCAGCCAGCAGATCAAAGACAGATTGCAGGGTATAGTTGATAAGTACGCGCAAGATCAGAGTGAAACAGCTCAGTAGCTCTCAATACCAGTAGATCACAATATCAGTCACTCCTGATATCAGTCGCTCTCGGTATCAACCAGAGAGCGACTGATCCCAGCCTGCTGCGTGTAGTGGCAAAGCAACAAGCTTTTCTTTTGCCACTACACACAGCAGGCTGGACGGGATTTCATAGCCCGCAGCCGTTCGATATCCTGTTGGTATTGCCCCTTCAGACAGTTAGAGTCAACCAGCCCCTGAATTTGCTTTTTCATCCAGCCCGGCAGGTTGTCAGAAAGACGGTAAAACACCCATTGCCCCTGCCTGATATCGGTGACCACACCACTGGAACGCAGCATCGCAAGGTGACGCGAGACTTTTGGCTGACTGTGCTGCAAAGATTCTGTCAGCTCTGCCACACACACCTGCTCCTCGCGCGAAATGATCAGCAGACAGCGAACCCGGGTTTCATCGGACAGTAATTTAAAAAACTGATGGGGCAATAGCATGGGGCACCTCATAGTCGGAGAGGCGGATATCTTACGTTCAACACCACCAAGGTCAATGCTGAAGGCGCCGCTTCATCAAACATTCACAAAAAAGATCAGATTAACTGCCATACAGAAAACGGCTGATGAAGAAGTCGGCCTGTTGCTTTAAATGCACTGTGGCTTCTGAGCTGGCTTCAACTTCCCAATACACGTGCCGACACCGAGCAATCACTGGCAGCTGAGATCGATACGAGGCGTAATTGATATCGATGACATAATCAAATGGTTTGGCCAGGCTATGGGTGGGCTCTACCGCGATGCAATCGTAGTAGCCCAGCTCTTCCAGGCTGTGATCACTGCCCGATGCGTCATCCGTTGCATAGTAACAGACCTGATAGTAGCCACCGGCGAGTCTGTTCAGTAACTCTCCGGCAATCATTGCCATAGCCACACTGGGGTATCCCAGAATAATCACTGTTTTCTTATTCATAGCCACAGCTCAGGTTTATCTGGATCTCAGAAAAATGGGGGCATGACAAAGAAGCCGCAAGCCTTGAAATTCAAAATACAGACTTACATCCACATAGCCATATATACAAATAAATCTTCATTTAATTGTCACAAAGAGCTTGTAGCTTTTATTGAGTAATCAAACCAATGCCAAATCAAACGGAGTGAAATGTCATGAACATCACCCTTCCAACTGTTTTGCTAGGTACTTGTATTGCCACTCTTGCTACCAGTGCACACGCACGTGAACTGGTTAAAATCGATGGTTCGAGCACGGTTTTCCCTATCGCCGAAGCCATGGCAGAAGAATTTCAGATAGAGGAAAAAGGAAAAACCATGGTGACTGTGGGTATCTCTGGTACCGGCGGTGGCTTTAAAAAATTCTGCCGCGGAGAGACAGACATCTCGAATGCATCTCGCCCGATTAAAGACTCAGAGCGTAAGATTTGTGCTGAGAATGGCATCGAATTTATCGAACTGCCTGCTGCATTAGATGCACTTACCATAGTGATCAATCCCAATAATGACTGGGTGACACACCTCAACATTGAAGATCTGAAAAAAGCCTGGGAGCCGGCGGCTCAGGGAAAAATTACCAGCTGGAAGCAAGTCAACGCCTCTTTCCCGGATCGCCCGTTAAAACTCTTCGGCCCGGGTACAGACTCCGGCACCTATGACTATTTTGTTGAAGCGGTTGTGGAAGGTAAATCCAGCCGCGGCGACTACACCGCCAGTGAAGATGACAATGTCATTGTTCAGGGGGTCGCCAATGACGTCAATGCCCTGGGTTTCTTTGGTCTGGCCTACTATGAAGAAAACAAAAACAAACTCAAAGCAGCGCCCATCTCCTGGAATGGCAGCAAAGCCGTTTCACCCAGCGTAGAAACGGCTAAAAACGGAACTTACCAGCCGCTTTCCCGCCCTATTTTCATCTACGTCAACAAGCAGTCTGCTGACAATAAACCGCATGTAGAGCGTTTCGTTAACTTCTTTATGAGTGAAGAACATGCGCCGCAACTGGTGAAAGAAGTGGGCTATGTACCACTGCCAGAAAAGGCGTATAAGCTGGCTCAGGACAACTTCAAAGCCCGCCGTACCGGCAGTGTGTTCCATGGTGCTGAAGTCGGTATTGGGATTGAAGAGCTGCTTGCCCGTACCCCCAAATAATTCACATCAATTCACAGGAGTGGACCTGACAGGTCCGCTCCTTTGTGTTTAAAGGTTGTCGAATGAACCCACTAACTTCCTCTGCGACTCCCGTTTCACAGGCCTTTTTAAGACGAAGGGCATTGTGGAATAACATCAGTCGGTATGTGCTAATGCTGGCAGCGTTAACCTCTGTGCTGGTGACCGTCGGGATTGTTTATGTACTGATTTCAGAATCCCTGCCCTTCTTCCAGCATGTGTCAATCACAGACTTTTTAACCGATACCCAGTGGACACCCATGTTTGAAAACGCCCATTTTGGTGTCATGACGCTGGTTTCAGCCACATTGACAGTGGCCGGCATTGCGCTGGCGGTCGCTATTCCGGCGGGTCTGGGACTGGCTATTTACCTCAGTGAATACGCGAATGACAAAGTGCGTGAAACGGTTAAACCCTTTCTGGAACTGTTAGAAGGTGTTCCGACGGTTGTTTACGGTTTCTTTGCCCTGTTGTTTGTCACCCCATTACTGCAAACCGTCCTGCCCGGATTATCCGGTTTTAACCTGCTTGCGCCCGGGATTGTCATGGGCATCATGATTTTGCCCTATACCGCGTCAGTCAGTGAAGATGCCATGCGTTCAGTTCCCATGCAGTTAAGAGAAGCAGGTTATGCGCTGGGTTATTCACGTTTTCGGGTTGCCACCCATGTTGTGATCCCCGCGGCTTTGTCCGGGATTACCGCCGCCTGCATTCTCGGCATGTCCAGGGCGGTAGGCGAAACCATGGTGGTCGCCATCGCAGCCGGACAAAACCCGCGCTTCGGGTTTGACCCGACAGAAGGCGCGGCCACCATCACTTCATTTATCGTACAAATGGCAATGGGGGATCTGCCACACGGTACTATCGCCTATCAATCGGTGTTTGCGGCAGGCCTGGTGCTTTTCCTGATCACACTGCTGTTCAACATTATTGGTTTCTACCTCCGCCGTCGCTTCAGGGAGGCATACTGATGAGCCAGGTTTTAACACTCAATGCCATCGTCGAACGAAACAAAAGAACCGACTTGATCATTGCCAGTATTGGCATTGCTATTTTATTGATAGCAATGTCGCTTCTGGTCAGCGTTTTTATAGATTTACTGCATTCAGGCTGGCCACGCCTCTTTGACGCCTCTTTTTACACCAACTTTCCTTCACGCCACCCTGAACGGGCAGGCATTTTATCTGCCTGGGTCGGTACCAGTCTGGTGATGCTGGTCACAGCCGCGATTGCCATTCCGTTTGGCGTTGCCGCAGGCCTCTATCTCGAGGAGTATGCACCGAAAAACTGGCTGACGAACATTATCGAAATCAACGTGAGCAACCTGGCCGGTGTCCCTTCCATCATCTACGGTTTACTGGCTTTAGGGCTCTTTATTTACGGCTTTGGTCTGGGCGAAAGCATTCTGACTGCCGGACTGGTACTGGCGCTGCTCATTCTTCCCGTGATCATAGTGGCAACGCGTGAATCTATCCGCAGTATCCCGCAGGAATTGCGCGAAGCCGCTTACGGGCTGGGCGCCGATCAATGGCAAACGGTCCGGCTGTATGTACTGCCTGCCGCCAGACCCGGCATTCTCACCGGCACCATTGTCGGCCTGGCCCGGGCGATTGGGGAAGCCGCGCCAGTTATCACTATAGGTGCACTGACCTTTATCGCTTTTCTCCCTGAGTCCCCTTTTCAGGCAGAGCCGCCATTCATTAATTTTGACTGGCTTTCCAGCCCTTTCACATTAATGCCCATTCAGCTATTTAACTGGGTATCACGTCCTCAGGCCGATTTTCACATCAACGCCGCGGCGACCGGTGTGGTGCTCATGGCAATGACCATACTGATGAACGGTATCGCCATTTATATCCGTTACCGACTGCGTCGTAACCTGAAGTGACAGAGAGGTTTTTTATGTTCAAGCAAGTGATATCGTCAGTGACCCCTAAGTCAGATTCTCCCCAGACCGCTGACCGCCAGCAGCCTGGTGCTTCCGCGCAATCGACGCAGACCCCGGATCCATTACGGGCCGAAGTCAGGAATCTGCAATTTTGGTACGGCGGTAAAGTCCAGGCCCTGAAAGGAGTCAGCCTGCCGATTGCGGATAAAAAGATTACCGCCCTTATCGGTCCATCCGGTTGTGGTAAGAGCACGTTGCTGAGATGCATTAACCGGATGCACGATCTCTATCCGGGCAACCGCTACGAAGGGGAGATTATTCTCCATCCAGACGGTCACAACCTGATCACCATGGCTCCCGAGCTGGTGCGACTGACTGTAGGAATGGTGTTCCAGAAACCGAATCCGTTTCCCAAATCCATTTATGAAAATGTCGTGGCGGGTCTGCGCATCCGCGGTATACGCAATAAAGCGGAATTAGAAGAAAGAGCCGAATACTCTCTGCGCAGCGCCGCATTGTGGGATGAAGTCAAAGACAGATTACACACTTCTGCCTACGGTCTTTCCGGGGGGCAGCAGCAACGGCTGTGTATCGCTCGGGCGCTGGCCCCCAAACCGGACTTACTGCTGCTTGACGAACCCACCTCGGCGCTTGATCCCATCGCTACCGCCAAAATCGAAGACTTGCTCAGTGATTTGCACAAAGAGATCACTGTCGTGATAGTTACCCATAACATGCAGCAAGCCGCCCGAATATCACATTATACGGCTTACATGCACATGGGTGAGATGGTGGAATTCTCTGAAACCAGCAAGCTGTTCAGTGCACCGGAGAATGAAAAAACCCGAGACTATATCACCGGCCGGTTTGGTTAAGGAAAATGATGACAGCACATACGTTAAAAGCCTTTGACAGAGACTTGGCACAGATTCAGCGCCAGATAAACGAGCTGGGCAACATTGTCCTGCATGAGCTGGAGCAAGCACTGGTGATCTTTGATGCGCCAGACCCTCAACTTGCCCAAGATGTTATTGAAAACGATCGTCTGGCCAATGAATACATGGCAAATATTGAGTTTCACGGTGCGCAAGTGCTGGCCAGGCAGCATGCAGTTGCCGACGATCTGCGCTTTATTCTGTGTTCAATGCGGATGGCGTCCCATCTTGAGCGAGTGGGTGATTACGCTAAATCCATGGCAGTCAAATCCGGCCACTTCAAGCGTCGGCTTGATCATGATCTGAACCATCAGTTTCATGCGATGCACACCCAGATCGTTGCCATGCTGAAAAATGTGTTGGAAGCCTACAATAACCGCAATGTTATCCAGGCCGATGTGGTCTGGGAGGGTGATGAAACCTTAGACGCCACGTATAAAAGCCTTTATACCGCTTTAATTGATGGCTTCAGTGATATCGACAGCAACACACAGGAGCAGGTCGATTTGTTATTCATTGCCAAAGGGCTGGAGAGAGCCGGGGATCACATCAGTGATATCGCCAGAGATGTCCACTTCATGGTCAAAGGTGCCATTCACCGGTAAATTCCACCATTAAATATCGGACTCACGCTGAGTGATTAAGCGTGAGTCCGATGCTTGAAACGCAACCAGACCTAATAATACTTACGCTTCATTTTCAGCGCGACATTCACCAAGGCAATCAGAACCGGCACTTCCACTAACGGGCCAATCACACCGACAAAAGCCTGATCAGAATTCAGACCAAAAACCGCAATCGACACCGCGATAGCCAGCTCAAAGTTATTGCCGGATGAGGTAAAAGCAATCGAGGTGTTCTGATCGTAAGGTAAGCCCATTTTTTTGCCGATAAAGAAACTGGCAAAAAACATGATCAGGAAATAAATCACCAGCGGTATCGCTACCCGTACTACATCCATTGGCAGTTCGATGAGCATTTCGCCTTTCAGGCTGAACATCAGCACTATGGTCGCCAGCAAAGCAATTAGGGTGATCGGTGAAATGCGCGGAATAAAGACCTGGTTGTACCAATCCTCACCCTTGGCGGCGACCAGCCATTTACGGCTCAGAAAGCCCGCAAGGAAAGGGATACCAAGATAAATCAACACACTCTCAGCGATGTCGATAATGGTAATATCAACCGCAAATCCCTGCAGCCCGAACAGTGGCGGCAGTACCGTAATAAACAGCCAGGCCATTAAGCTGTAGGTCAAAATCTGAAAAGCACTGTTCAGGGCAACCAGGGTGGCCCCGTACTCTTTGTTACCACCACTGATATCATTCCACACCAGCACCATGGCAATGCAACGTGCCAGACCAATCAAAATCAGCCCGACCATGTATCCCGGCTGATCACGCAGGAAAATCACCGCGAGTGAAAACATCAGAACCGGGCCGACAATCCAGTTCATGATCAGCGACAGAGTGATGGCGCGCTTATCCCGGGTCACCTCGCCCAGCAGGCTGTAATTCACCTTCGCCAGCGGCGGGTACATCATCAGAATCAGGCCAATCGCCAGCGGAATATTGGTGCTTCCCACTGACATCGATTCATTCCATTGCGCCACCCCGGGAAAGGTCACTCCCAGACCGACACCTACCGCCATGGCTAAGAAAATCCAGACGGTTAAATACCTGTCCAGAAAATTCATTTTATGCGATACAGACTCATCCGCGCAGGCTGGTATATTTGTCATGTTTTTCATTCCCGATATCAGTTAGAAACGCGGCTGTTGGTGCCACTCAGGTATTGTGCTTTCTCATTTTCACACTGACTGTCATGAAGTTTGCTCAGCTCTCTGACAACCAGCGCTTCATTGTTTTCCAGTGTGTGAGTCAAAATCTCTTGCATCCATGCAGGGAGTTCGTCATTCAGCCGGTAATAGACCCATTTGCCACGACGTTGATCTGTCACCAGGCCATTTTTCCTGAGTTCCGCCAGATGGCGCGACACTTTAGGCTGACTCAGATCCAGCGATGACATCAGATCGCACACGCATAACTCGCCCTTAGACACCAACAATAACAATGATTTAAGCCGAGTTTCCTCGGCCAGTGATTTGTAAAACGTTAATGCATCACACATGGCTTTTTCATATATGAAATTTCGAATATGAAAAAGTCTATTGGCTTGCGCACCCTAAGTCAATTCAGTTTGAAGCCTTCTGAGCCAAACGTTCAGCGTCATGATCAGCCGCCAGTCTGGTATCCAGTTCTGTGGCATACGCAAAACAGGGCCGTGTGGTGACCCGCGCCAGGTATTGCATAATCACAGGATCTGGCTCAACCGATCCAAATGCGGTGCAATATTTCAGTGCGGTTGCCCATAACAGATCAGCCGCCGTCAAACGCTCTCCCAGCAAATAAGGGCCTGCCCTGAGTTGCTCAATGAGTATCCCGAGCACAGTGTCGTAGTCTCCGTAAGGGCTGACCTTTTGCTCATTGGGCACCCACCCCATGGCTTTGTCGCAGACGGCAGGTTCAAAGCAGGCTGAGTAATAGAGCATCCAACGCAAATAGGGACCACGCAGCGGATCGCTCAGGCCGGGAGCCAGGCCGCCGGAGGAAAATAAGTCAGCCAGATACAAATAGATTGCCACCTGATCAGTAATCAAGGCACCGTCATCAAGTAAAGCCGGCACCTTACCCAGCGGGTTAACCGCCAGATAGGCCGGTTGTCTGTTCTCCTCCACCTGCATATTCAGCACATGCAGTTTAAAAGGCACATTCAGCTCGTTAAGCAGTATCAGAACGCTGGACGAGCGCGTATGCGGTGAATGGAAGAGTACCAGTTCGTTACCCATTGCTTTATCGGACATTGTTATTTCCTGTTGTTGTTATCAGTCCGGGTCACTATATTGGCCATACCTGTCAGATTTTGTCAGGTTTCAACACTATCCTGACTCTTTGTGATTGCTTTCTTTAACGGTGGAAAAGCTGATGCGCGCCAGTCGACTCCTGACCATTCTGATGACACTGCAATCCCGCGATCTGGTCAGCGCGGCAGAGCTCGCCCGCGATTGTCAGGTTTCTGTCCGCAGTATCTACCGCGACATCGACAGCCTGAGTGCGCTGGGTATCCCTGTATACAGCGAACAGGGCGTCAATGGGGGTTACCGGTTGCTGGAAGGCTACCGAACACAGCTCAATGGTTTCTCTAAACAGGAAATCGAAACACTTTTCATGCTCGGTTTGTCCGGGCCGATGCAGGAACTGGGACTCGCGCCCGCCATGTCGGAAGCCAGACTGAAGTTACTGGCTGCCATTCCGGTCAGTCTCCGCACTCACGCCGAACGATTTCAGTCCAGTTTTCTACTGGATACCCCAGGCTGGTTTACAGAAAAGGAAACCGTTGGCGACCTGCCGCAGCTGTTCAACGCAATCTGGCAGAAAAACCAGATCAAGTTTGATTATCAAAGCTGGCGTGGCAGCAGCCAGCGGGTCGTGAATCCGCTGGGTATGGTGTTAAAGGCTGGCACCTGGTATTTGGTGGCTCAGTCTCAGATGCAGGTCAAAACTTACCGGGTTGCCCGCATTCAGGATCTGAGTATCCTGAATCACTCTTTTGAATCACCGGTGCCCTTTGACTTATCCGCATACTGGCAGCAAAGCACCCGCCAGATGGAGACTGAACTCTACCCCTACACAGCAGAGATCAAACTCACCGCCATAGGGCTCAAGATGTTACATAGCCTGAGTCCCCCTTATGTCCGGCAACACACACAAATTACTCACACAGATAATACGGGCTGGACAAGCGTCACCTTACCCTCAGGCAAAACCGAACAGGCGGTGGTAGAAATGCTGAGATTCGGACCGGAAGTTCAGGTTGTCAGGCCGGAGGCATTACGTCAGGCAATGAAAGACGTCATAGAAGAGATGGGGCGATATTATGGCGAGTCACGCACTGAATGATTGGAATAACATGCCGGGTTGTTCTGACCTCTTCTCTGTTGCCAGGCCAGATAAACAGCGGGCTTGATTTTCCGAGCTTGCCCGCTGCCGGTCATGGTTTATTTCGTGGTATAGCCACCATTGACCAAAATCGTCTGACCTGTCATCCACCACCCGTCTGAGACCATGAATACGATCCAGGGAGCGATATCGTCGATATCAGTCAGACCGGTTTTTGAGAATGGCGAAAGTGCCGCAGCCGTTTTATGGTATTCAACCGCTTCTTTCTCTTCTGCCGGATAAAAGAAAGGCGTATCCATCGGACCAGGACCGATCGCCGTTACTGAAATTCCTCTCGCCCCAAACTCTTTCGACGCCGAGCGGGTAAAGTGCTCAACAGGGGCTTTCAAACCTTCATAAGCCGCATAGAAAGGCGTATAAGCACCAAGCAGTGACGTAACAATCGTGCAGATTTTGCCGTTGTCGTTCACATGCTTTCCTGCTTCTTTAAGGAAGAAAAAGGCCGTTTTCACATTGACTGCGCAAGATTGATCAAAAACAGCTTCAGTCACCTCCATGATCGGTTGTTTCACAACCATACCTACAGTATTAATTGCAATGTCAGGCCGCCCCACGGAAGCAACAACATCGCTGAACAGTTTCTCCATTGCCGCCGCCTTGGTTAAATCGGCCTGAAACGCGACGGCCTCGGCGCCGGTAGCCCGGACTGCCGCAACGGTTTCCTCTGCAGCAGCTTGGGTCGCATCGCTGTTATAGTGAATCGCCACAGCTTTCGCGCCTTGCCGGGCAAATTCGCGAGCCAGTAATCCTCCCAGGTTTTTGGCCCCGCCTGCAATCAGCACAACTTTACCTTCAATACTATTTCTAGACATGCTCTCTCTCCCTATATCCATTTTCTTAACAGCACTGAGTGACTATAGTGAGTGTTCTACACTAGATAAATCCGAATTCCTGACAGAACCTGTCAGCGTTTACGAACAATGGCAGAGACAAGATGGACAGAATCCAGCAAATAGAAGTTTTTATTCAGGTCTTGGAAAGTGGCAGTTTCACCAGAGCTGCGGAAGCGTTAAATATGCCCAGATCGACGGTTTCAACTGTGATACAAACATTAGAAAACCGGCTGGGTGTTCAGTTATTACACCGTACCACACGCAAACTGACGCCAACTCAGGACGGGCTTCGCTATCTGGACACAGCCAGCCATGTTGTGCAGACATTTAACGCTTCGGAGCGAATGTTTCATACTGCCCCCCATCAGGTACAAGGACGACTGCGTATCGACATGCCCAGCCGGATTGCCCGCCGTATCGTGATCCCTGCTCTCCCTGATTTTTTATCCCGATATCCCAAGATTAATATCGAACTCAGCATGAAAGACCGGCTGGCTGATCTGGTGGCTGAAGGGGTTGATTGTGTTATCCGGGTCGGTGAATTATCCGACTCAGAGCTGATCTGCAAAAAACTCGGCGATCTGGCAATCATTTACTGCGCCAGTCCGGCGTACTTAGCTAAATTTGGCATGCCGGAAAACATTGAAGCCTTAAGTCAGCACCATCTCATCCATTACGCCATCCAGATGCCAGCCCAGCAGGCATGTCTTGAATACCATTCAGATGGGGAAACCGTCTCGGTGCCCATGCAAAGCCGGGTCACGGTCGACAATGCAGAAGCCTATATCGCCAGCGCCATAGCTGGCATAGGCATTATTGAAATCCCGAAATATGATGTACTGCATTTATTAGAAAACAATACATTGCAGGAAGTCTTGCCCGACTACCAACCCAGCCCCATCCCGCTTTCGTTCCTGTATCCGAGCCGGAAAAACCTCTCTTTACGGGTAAACGTGTTTCAGGAATGGATCAGCCAGCTGCTGGCGGAAGCCTGTCTGATCAGCGAAAAAACTCAAGCCCGGCATCGCTGCTCATACTGAGGTGCTGCTCGCTTCATTGGCACAGGCGAGCAACCACTGTTTAAAATTAATCTGCGCCTGACTCTCTTTCTGCGCATGCAGCTTGGTGAGCCAGTAAGACCCCTTATGCAGATAAATATCAAACGGCTGCACCAGCTTTTCTTCCATCAACAGCCTTTCAAACATGACAGGTGGAGCCAGTGCCACACCATAGCCCTGAATAGCCGTTTCGATCATGGCGATTGAAGAATCAAACACTATGGCACTCAGTTTTGCTTTCGGCACTGCCACTTTGGCTTCGTTCAGCCACAGTTGCCATTCATCGGGTTGATAGGATCGCAACAAGGTGTAGTTCAACACATCTCTCGGTGAGGACAATGCCTGGCCGATTCCCGGCGGACACAGAACAGTAAACGGCGCGGGAAAAAGCTCAGTCGCCTCCGTGGCATGCCAGCTGCCTTTCCCGAAACGGATCAGATAATCCAGCCCTTCCGCCACCGGATCGGCCGTGTTGTTATTGGTCGAGATGCGCAGGTCAATCAGGGGATACCGCGCCTGAAAATCAGCAATTCGGGGAAGCAGCCAGTTCACCGCGAATGTACCGACCACACCCACAGTGACCACTTCCCGATGAATGCCCTGCGCCAGCATGTCCAGCACATCAGACAGATTATCAAACGCCCCTTGCACCACAGGCAGCAGCAGCATGCCTTCTTCCGATAAATTTAAACCCCGGGACTGGCGTATAAATAAAGATACGCCCAGCTGAGACTCCAGCATTTTCACCTGCTGACTGACAGCAGCCTGAGTGACACACAGTTCGACCGCCGCCTTGGTAAAATTCAGATGTTTTGCCGACACTAAGAAAGCACGAATCGCGTTCAGCGGCAGGTGAGTAATATTCATTCCTGTGACCTCAGGCTATCTGACCCTAGATTTTCTTATTGCTCTTATTAGATTTCGCACATTGTGCATCAAATTGACTCACTTTACTATCCGCCCTGTCTCCATGGGGTTTCGATAATCAACATTCACCTTATACTCATTAAGAAGTCACAATGAAAAGCATTATCTGCAATACTAGATCATTGATTTTATTTGCCTCATTCCTAGCCTCAGCCGCTTCGCCAGTCCATGGCCAAACAGCCGGCAAGGAGGAAACGCTCAGAAAGACTGTGGATCAGCAAGCTGAACGATTAATGGAAACCTACCAGATTCCGGGTATAACCTTTGGTATCACGATCAAGGGCGAAACCTATTACTATAACTATGGTCTGGCAGATGTTCAGCGACAGCAGCCCGTGTCGGAGAACACTATTTTTGAACTGGGTTCGGTCAGTAAAACCTTTGCCGCGACACTGGCCAGCTATGCCCGGCAGCAAGGAAAACTATCGTTCGATGATCAGGTATCGAAGTATTTACCTGCGCTAAAAGGCAGTGCGATTGGAAACACGCCGTTAATTCAGTTAGCCACTTATTCCGCAGGAGGATTGCCGCTTCAGTTTCCTGACAGCGTCACGAACCACGCGAGCATGCTGAACTATTACCGCGATTGGCAACCTGCCTTTCCGGCGGGCACTCACAGGCTGTATTCTAATCCGAGCATTGGCCTGTTTGGCTATATTGCCGCTCAGAGTCTGGGAGATGCCTACCCGGCGCTGATAGAAAACCTCGTCCTGCCGGAACTTGGGATGTCCAGCACCTTTGTCAATGTGCCGGAAGCCAAGATGCACGACTACGCCTTTGGTTACAACGCCGCAGGCGACGCTGTCAGAGTCACCCCCGGCGTTCTGGATGCCGAAGCCTACGGCGTTAAATCGACCAGTGCAGATATGGTGCGCTATATCGAAGCCAATATCGGGACAGCATCTGTCCGGCCTCTGATGAAGCAAGCGCTGGCAAATACCAAGACAGGTTATTATCAAGCCAGCCCCCTGACGCAAGGGCTGGGCTGGGAAATGTATGCGTATCCGGTGACGCTGGACACCTTGCTTGCGGGTAATTCCACCGAGACCATTCTCAACCCGATGCCCATTGATGCAATCGCATCACCCAAGCCTCTGTCAGAGCACATCTGGGTGAACAAAACAGGCTCAACCGGCGGCTTCGGCGCTTATGTGGCGTATGTCCCTGCCGAGCAAACCGGCATAGTGATTCTGGCCAACAAGAATTACCCCAACGACGAACGCATCAAAGCGGCCTATGCGATTTTGAATGCTGCCCTGAAATAGTTCGCCAACGCTTTCATGTCGATTTCCGTGTGCTCCGCTGTCAGTCAATCCGACAGGGAGCACACTGATTTCTTCTTTACTGCTGGCGTAAGCGATAAATCGCAACTTCTGCCATATTTTTATGGATTCAGGCATACATCCCAAAAACTAACAGACCAATACCTTTTTTTGCTGAAATGCAGTGGAAACATCCTTCCATTCATAACGATGTTGGTAACACGCTCTAGCATTCTCTGCGTTGTTTGCCTCAATTAATACTGGCGCTAATACAAACCCCTGCCTGAATAAACTCAAGATGATATCCGATGCGCTTTCCGCATGGATCTCTTCAAAAACCAGCACATCTTCTTTTACCAGCACACAATATTGCATATTAAACCCATTCATCAGTGTTCGATATCAGAATTATCTACGTTTATGCTATAGTGCATAGTGATTTTATTTTAATGGCGATAACTTAAAGTTATGAAGGTTAATCCAAAACATTTACGCTCTATTGAAATCCTTGCAAGAGTGAAGAACTTCAGGGTTGCATCACAGATACTTTGTATTTCTCAACCCGCACTGTCAAAACAGATTAAAAATTTTGAAGATACCTATGAGATTGAAATGTTTGTCAGAGATAGCCAGGGTGTGGTCCTGTCAGATACAGGTAAACTCGTCATTGATGAAATCACAGCGTTAAATCGGCATATTAAGAAAACAGATGAATTAATATCCAGCATCTCGCAGAATAACCTGACACCTTTATCTATTGGTTTTGGTAAATCAAGTAATGATTTCCTGCCGGTTTTTATTCGTGACTTCCAGAAAAAACAAAGTAATATTTCTATTTCCCTGTCAGATATATGCTCACAAGATCAAGAAGATCAATTGCTTTCAGGTTCCTTAGATATTGGCTTCATGAGAAAACCAGCCTCGCAGTCACTCAGCAGCATTCGTGTTTCAAGTGATGAATTTGTTCTAGCTGTTTCAAAAAACCAATATATCAATGACAATATTGACTACTACTTTCAGAAATATAACTTACTGATGATGAGTAATCACAGCAAATCTCAGATCAATTTGAATACTATGGCTCTGTTAAAAAACAGAACATACAAGATCACCAATATTTCAGCAGATTTGCAAACCATTATTACATTGATCTTATCCAATACGGGTGTTGCTATTTTACCGAAAAAATCAATTCTCGGAATTTATGACGCCATTCAATTAATCCCGTTTCAAGAAGAGACAAGTTGGGATATTCATATGGTATGGAATCCAAACAGGCTATCCCGATCGGTCGAGCTTTTCATTGATCACGTCAAAAAACAAATATCAAAACCTGCTTCTGCATAACGCCAGAAGTATATTGCCCTACCTTGTTGAAACTCACTCTATGCATAGTGAACCCTGGCAGTCAGATGGATAGCAGTACTTGAAGCATCAGCCGTACCGCTCATGCTGATGTTCAGGATCACTACCCATCGACAGCAATATACCTTTGGTAGTACTGCCATCAATCTAAGAGGAGGTCTTCTTTTGTACCTCAGCGAGCATAAAGGTTAACTCATCCACTGAGCCGACCGGATAGGACACCATCTCTTCAGCATGGATAGTCTGACCGGTTTGCTCTGAAACAAACCTGGCGAGCTGTTCTGGCTGGATCTGTCCATCTACTGTCCTTAGCCTGTTCAGTTCTTCTTCATTTAAGGTTTTGGCTGTTCCCGGTAAGTAAATCGTGCCGTAATACAAATCCACCCCGAAAGCGATCAACCCGGGCACAACAAACAGGAGCAAGCCCGCCGCATTCAAAACGGCAATAGCCGGATCCACCTGACCGCCCCGCTGGCCTTTTCGTTCCGGGTGTAACAACACACCGCACCCCGACAGCTGAATGGTTAATATCGCCGTCAAACACATCCCCAATGCCTGCTGCTTCATTTGGCCTCCCTACCCCAGTTAGTCCGAAAAATGTGTTGCCGTTTTTTTATGACTGCTAGGTCTAATTATGGCGATAAATGAGCAAGTTGCAGAAAATGTTGGGAATATTTGCCCATCAACGCCTGACCGATGTACTGGCCGGAATGCGTTGACCGCTTCCCGACCAGCACAGATCACACTAGCCGATAGCCAGTCTGGTTTCAGGGTAGCGAATTTTTTTCTTTCTGGGGCTGGCTAAAAAGTATGCCAGCGTCAGCGGGCCTAACCTGCCCATGAACATCATAAAGATAATGATAAATTCCCCTGCAGCGGAAAGATTGCCGGTTAACCCTCTGGACAGGCCCACCGTACCCAGCGCAGACACGGCTTCAAAGACAATATCCAGCATGGGCGCGTTTTCACTGAGCAACAGGGCAAAAATGGCCAGCCAGGTCACGCCGGCAGAGATTAAGGTCAGCGCCAGCGCCTTGCTGATGGTTTCTTTGGTGATTTCGCGTTTAAACACATCCACCGCTTCATCGCGCCGTAAATAGGCGTATGTCGCTAGAATGAGCACGATAAAAGTCACCACTTTGATCCCGCTTGCCGTGCTTAGCGAACCGCCACCAATAAACATCAGCACTAACATAATTGAAGTGGTCGCATCTTCTAACTGATCAATGGCCAGGGTATTGAAACCTGCCGTACGCGGCGTCACCGCCTGAAACCAGGATGCCAGCCACTTGCCGGACTCACTCAAAGGGGCCAGCGTATTCGGGTTATCGTACTCAATCAGATAAATGGCGATTAATGCCAGCAGATTAATGATGACTGTGCCTGAGATCATCATCCGGCTGTACACCGTCAGGCGCGACCAGCAGCGATGGCGCTTGAGATCCATCCAGACCGAAAAGCCCAGGCCACCAATAATGAACAAGCCGGTAATCGTGATATTCACAACAGGATCATCCACATAAGGCATTAAGCTGTCTGCACTTAACGCAAATCCGGCGTTATTGAAGGCGCTGATGGTATAGAAAAACCCGTGAAACAAGCTCGTCTGCCAGCCTAACTCTTCCTGCCAGTACAGGGTTAACACAGTGATACCTATCAGTTCGACGACCAAAGCAAACCACATTACGGATTTGGCGGTGGTGGCCAGCGTCGATGAGTCGGTCTGGTTAAAGGCTTCCCGGGCGACCGTGCGTTCTAAAAAGCCGATTTTCCCCCCCAGCGCAATTAAGGTCACTATCGCAAAGGTCATCAAGCCAAGCCCTCCGCACTGGATAAGCAAGGCAATCACGGTTTGGCCAAACAATGTAAACACTGTGCCCGTGTCGACCACCACCAGCCCGGTGACCGTCACCGCTGATGTTGCAGTGAACAGGCTTTGCACCCAACTGATAGGCTCGTGAGTGGCAATGGGCAGTTTCAGCAGCCCGGCACCAATAAGAATTAACAGTAAAAAGCTGCCACTGAGTATGAAGGGCGGTGCGCCCAGCAGCTTTTTCCCCGCCTTGGGTTTTCGCTCTATGGGAGAGACGGACGGATGCCACAACACCATGTTACACCAACCTTGGCGCGATATACTTCAGCTCCGCCCGGGTGCCACAGAGCAGGAGTATATCGTTTTCTTTAAGTAAGAAGTTCGCGTTAATGTCGGTGAACACATCCTGTTCCCGCTTAATCAGAACAGCCTGCACACTGCCTCTGGCATCGCCTAACACCCGGGAAACCAGTGCATCATGCAGCGCTGGCTTGACATGAATTTCCACCACGTATAAGCCATGCCCGATCGCCAGATAATTATTGACCATAGGATAATTGAGCGACTGTGCAACGCGGATCCCCATTTCTTCTTCCGGATGAATAATGCGCTGCACGCCCAGCTTCGACACTATGGTGTGATGCGCTTTGGTACTCGCTTTGACCCAGATTTCCTTCACCCCGAGGTTCTTCAGCGCCAAAGTACACAGCAGACTCGATTGCATATCTTCGCCAATCGCCACCAGCACAGCTTCACTGTTGGCCAGGTCCAGTTCCCTTAACGCACTTTCATCGGAGGAGTCGCATATCACGGCTTGCGTGAACTCTTCGACATACTTCTCGACAATCTTCGGGTCTCTGTCTACCCCTGTCACCGTATGCCCTAGGTGGATCAATTCCAGGCTGGCAGCCACACCAAAGCGCCCTAAGCCAATGACTGTAAAATGTGCCATTACAATACCTTAGTTATTTTTTCCAAAATGAGGGAGTAAGTTCGCCAATTCCGCAAAGCACGCGAAATGGCAGAAATGTCAGCGATTAACCGCTATCCGATTGGCCAAGAACCAAACGATAACCCAGCCCGGATTCCGTTTTAATCAACTGTTGCTCGTCTGCACTGTCATTGAGTTTCTTGCGCAGCTGGCTGACCAAAATACGCAGATAATGTGTATCATCGCGATGGCTTTTTCCCCAGATCACATCGAGCAGATACGATTGTTTCACCAGTTTGCCCGGTTGCAGAATAAGCTGTTCAACAAAGGCAAATTCCTTCTTTGTTAACGGTATTTCATGACTGTCCAGCCAGAATTGATGGGTGCTTTTTACTATTTTCAGCCTGCCGCAGAGAATTTCATCATTGGTCACCTGATCATCAACCAAATCTCTGACCAGCACTTTGATACGCGCGATCAGCTCCTTGATACCAAAGGGTTTGCTCAGATAATCGTTCGCACCGGCTTCGAGTAAACGGATCTTTTCTTCTTCCTGATCGCGGGCGGTCAGAATCAGTACCGGGGTTTTATGTGTTTGACGAAGGCTGGCCAAAAAAGCTGCGCCATCGCCATCAGGCAAACCGAGATCCAGAACGACCACATGGGGAGCATGCGCCTGAAAGCACGCTGTGGCGGACTGAATACTGTCAGCCCCCAGATAGTCAAATCCCTCAGCGGCAAGCGAAATTCGAATAAAGGTGTGGATCTGAGGCTCGTCATCCACTACTAAAATTTTATAGCTCACGATTTTTCACCTTGAGGGCTGCTTGCGGGCTGATCGATCGGTAAGCGGATTCGGATCAGGCAGCCTTCCGACACAGGTACAGACTCAATGAGCCCCTGGTGCGCGGTGATAATGCCTTTCGCAACAGCCAGACCTAAGCCAGATCCTGAATCTGCCGTTTTCTTGGTAGCGCTTGAATAAAAGAGATCAAAGATCCGCGCCGCTTCATCGCCCTTGATGCCGACGCCTTTGTCCTGAATATTAATCACAATAAAGGTCGATTCCTGAAACAGCGTGACCACCACGGATTGATGTTTTGGTGAAAAACGTAATGCATTATCCAATACATTAAACAGGGCTTGTTCAATGAGTACGCCGCTCACCAAAATACGGGATAGCTGGCCTTGTACCTGCACCCTGACCCTGTTCCTGGCTTCAGGTAATCGCAAAATGGCCTGATGGACAATATCAGCCAGAGACTCATCATTTCTGGTGATTTTCAGCGCACCATGTTGCAGCTTGGTCGCTTGCAAAAGGTTCTCAATATACTGATGCAAACGATGACTTTCTGCCGTGGCGCTGTTAAGCAATTCACTTTTTTCACCCTCACTGAGTTTGGGCATATATTCATTGAGCGTTGTGAGCGTACCGATAATAGTCGCTAAAGGCGTTCGAAGATCATGGGAAACCGAGAGCAAAATACTGTTGCGCAGTTTGGCTTTTTTCAATTCATCCTGCTGGCGCCGATAATGTTCAGCAAGCTGGCTGGTTGTCAGTGCCACGAGAATAAAAACAACCAGATTAATAATATCTTCCGCATGGAACATCTGAAGTGAATAACGGGGTGTGGTAAACAAGAAATTGAAGCTCAAGGCTTCTATCACCGCAAAACCATAGGCAAAACGCGATGTGCATTGCAAAGCCACCACCACAACGGCAAGTTGTAGAATCAGCAGAACAGCTATCGTAGAACCAAGCGCCAGATCAATCAGCCACGAGGCCAGCAACGCACTCGCCAACACCATGAAAGAAAAAAGAAAATAGCTGTTTCGCCAGTGAGTAAACATAGTTCAGAGTCAATCAACAATCAGTGGGGACACTCTAGCAAATGGCCCCTGAGAGTTCGCGTAAAAAAAGCGTAAAAAGATCGCATTCAGGCTTAGCGATATTGTTTCTCGAAATACAGTGGATTTCGGTTCATAAGCAGAGCGGGTTCATTATTTAACGCGATGCTTTCCCCTTCTTGCGCAAGCCGTCACGCTTAATGAGCCAACTGAGCAGTATGATTCCCGCCAGAGCAGAGAATAAAGAAGCGGATAAAATACCAAGCTTTGCAACATCCACCAGCGCGGGACTCAAGGCCAGATGAGCAATAAACAGCGACATAGTGAACCCGATCCCGGCAAGCATCCCCCCTGCCGCAAGATAGAGCCAGGACAAATCAGGCGGCCGCACTGCTAGTTTGGTATACGTTGCCAGCCCGCTGAATAAAATAATGCCGACGGGCTTGCCAATGACAAGACCGGCAAAAATAGCCATATACAACGAGCCGGACTGCTCTGAAAAAGAAATGACAACACCAGCATTAGCAAAGGCAAAAAGCGGCATGATGACAAAACCGACCCAGGGATGCATCAGCATTTCCAACCGCTCCAGCGGGGAAAGGGCCTCACGCGCCGCCGCTTCTGCGGTCTTTAAGATTTGGCGATCGTTCACATTCACATCATGCTGGTTTGCCAAAGGCAAGGGCACGACACATTCCATAATTGTCAACAAACGCTCTTCGTTGACCCACCGGCCTGTAGGCGTCATCAGCCCCAGGATCACGCCGGTAACAGTTGGATGCACGCCTGACGCATCCACCGCCAGCCAGATAAGGCCCCCCATTAACGAATACACAGCGATACTGCGTATACCGAGCGCAGCCATCACCCTCACCGCGATAAACCCGATCACTGCAAGCCCAATATAATAAAAACTGATGTTTTCCCCGTAACCGACAGCCACGACTACAATGGCACCAATGTCATCAATGATCGCTAAAGACAGCATAAATACCCGCAGACTTTTCGGAACGCGTGGCCCGAGTAAAATGAGGCAGGCAATAACAAAGGCGGTATCTGTCGCCATCACTATTCCCCAACCATTTTGCCCGGGCTGGCCCTGTAGAAAAGCCAGGTAAATTAATGCCGGAACCAGCATGCCACCGAGTGCCCCTGAAATAGACAGCATCGCTAAACGCGGATTTTTTAATTCTCCCAGTACGATTTCACGTTTAAGTTCCAGTGCAACCAAGAAGAAAAACAATGTCATAAAAGCGTCATTGACCCATTCCTGAAGTGAACGCTCAAACTCGACTGACCCCAGTGTTATCCCTATGGATATGTCCCACAGGGACAGAAAAGCCTCCCCCCAGGGGGAATTTGACAGGGCAAGAGCAACCAGAGTAAAGAAAAGCAGAACAGCACCAGCGGCAGCCTCAATGCGTAGAAATCGGGTTATCGGTTGCGTGATCCAATCGACATATTCTTTGGGCAGTTGAGTCGGATGCCCTCGCTCATGGGGCCGAAAAGCGGTTTTCTTCATGGGCTTTCCATCACAATGGGATCGCGTATAAGGAGTGTATCCTGTCAAGAAACTTAAATAAGTTACCTTAAGCGGACAGTTGCAACGTGATATTGTCTGCTTTCACCGCTCGGCAGACTTGCAGAGTCTTTGAAACTCATACAGACACACTGCCTGAGGCTAGTTCAACACATGGCATATCCCATATTCAGGTAAAACTACATAAAAAATAGGCTATGACCATATATGCTGCAATGTAGGCAGGAAACAGCGTTAAAGCTGAGGCGCGAACATCCGGGCCGGTTTAAGAAAATTAATCCAATGAGAACAATTATAAAGGAAATGCTGTCTCATGCAGATGACGCCAGATCACCTGATTATCCGCCCCTAACTCGAACACCACGGTAGAAAAACGCAGCGTTGCGTCCAGGCCTGGTAGTTGCTGTTTCTCCTGATAAGTCACGGTAGCCCCTGTCGCACTGTTAGCAATCAACTGCATATTGTCGATTTCAATCTCCAGCCCCGGTTTAACGCCACGTTGTGTACGGAAAAACGAAGTTAACGATGTGTAATCAAGTTGGCCACCGCCTGGCGTCACCATGGTATAGGCCGGGCTGAAACGCGCCAACAAATCATCACACACCTCGGCGGGGCTGCTGGCATCGCCGAGCCAAAGGCGGATCAGTACGTGAGCATCTAAGACTTCCTGAAAGTAGCGATTCATCATTTCTCCTGATTGAACGTAAGAATGACTCTGCTGTTAGCTATCCGTCGGCAGAGCAAGATGGGAATGACAGCGCTGATGGCCGCCAGTGCAAAGCACAGATGATAAGCCTGGGTTTGCTGAATACCTGACATGTTGAGTAGCACGTTCAGTAATAAGCTGATTAACGTCACGCCAAAACAGAAACTGAGCTGACGGTTGATGTTCCACAGTGCGCTGGCATCCGCCAAATCGGCATCCTGTACCTGAATAAACGCCGAACTCTGCGCGGTGCTGCTACACAGGCTGCCCCCGAACCCCATCAGCGCATAAGCGACAGCCGTCAAAATCACTTCATCGGCACTGCCAATCAGAGGGAGTAATCCAATACCGATCCCCTGTACCAGGCAACCAATGATAAACAACGGACGCGGCCCGACCTTATTAAACTTTTTGCCCGTGAGGGAGATTGCGGCAAATGAAGCTATCGCCCAAGGAAGCATCATCGCGCCCACCAGGGTGGCATGCATCCCTAGCTGATCCTGCAAATACAGCATCGCAATTAGGCTGACGCCGGTAAAAATGCCCGGAACAAGCTGATAAATCAGCATCGCGGTTTGCAGCATCGGTTCTTGGATCAGACGCAGATTAAGCAACGGTTGCGATTTACGTAAAGAAGCACCTACATACCAGCCCATCAGCGCAATACCTGAGACCAGTAACGCCGCCCCCACGCTCAGGCCACCGGATTCGCCCAGGTAAGTCAAACCTAGCAAAATCATAGTCAGCGCCAGACAGCCCGAGATAAGACCGCTGAAATCCAGCCGTTCGGCACGGGTGGAACGTACATCATTCTTCAGCCAGCAAGCGGCAAGCGCCAATGCGACGAACGCCAGAGGCAAGCTGGCTAAAAATACCCAGCGCCAGCTGACGTTGTCCACCAGCACGCCGCCGATGGCCGGAGAAAGTGCTGGTGCCATTAAAGCGACCAGCATAACGACTGAAGAGAGTTTTGCCCGTTCATGATTGCGATAAAGTGCATAGGTCATTGTCTGACCAACAGGGATCAGCAGCCCCCCGCCCAGCCCCTGCACTACACGCCATGCGATGAGTTGCTCAATCTGGGTGGCGCCAGCCACACCGCAGGTGCCGATGATGAAAATAATCAGTGAGAGGATAAACAGGTGCTTTGAGCCCATTCGTTTTGCCAGCCAACTGCTCAAGGGAATAACCAACGTTAATCCCAGAATATAGCCATTACTCACCCACGCCAGTTGACTGACCGGCGCATTAAGCTGCCGGCCAATATCAGGATAGGCGACGTTGGCGATAAACATGTTGACCAGATCGATGAAAAAAACCAGCAGATAGACGCTGGCGACACGCACCCGATAACTCATAGATTTCTCATGAAAAACAGCATAATGGGCGTAGTATAAAGTTAGAAAAACAAAGATAAATCGACGTTTCACAGTTACACTGTCAAAACCATTTTGACAATAATCCAAGTTCATCAGGAAGATCCATGCTGAATATGCAACGTCTGGAGATATTTGTGGCGGTCGTGGAAGCCGGCAGTTTTACCGGTGCGGCAAATACGCTGGGGCTAACCAAAGCGGTGGTAAGTTTTAATATCAGGCAGCTAGAGGAGACATTAGGCGTTTCCGTGCTCACCCGCACGACCCGGCAGGTAGCCGTCACCGAGGCCGGTGAGCGTTTTTATCTGCGCTGTCTGAAACTGTTGCAGGATGCGGAGAACATCTTGGATGATGTCCGCAGCGATCATACCGGCCTGAGCGGCATCTTGCGGATCACCACCACGCCGGAATATGGGGCCAGAGTCGTAGTTCCCGTGCTCTCGGCATTTGCCGCCCTGCATCCGCAACTACGCATCCAGCACGTTGCTTCATCCCAAAATGATGATCTGATCTCCGGACGTTTTGATGTGGCAATACGTCTTGGCCAACTGGCGGACTCCACGCACCATGCGAAGCTGATCGATAGGTTCGATATTTTACCTGTCGCTTCAAAAGACTATTTAACTACGCATCATGACAGTGCCATCACTGATCTGGAACAGCTACAAAACGCGCGCTGGATTGCTCATAGTCGTCTTGCCGCACCGTTGACCTGGCAGGTTCTGACGCCCACAGGCGACAACGTGCTATTCAAGGCAGACGCTCCTCCCATGATCATGGCTGACAGCGCGGCGTCACTGCTGGCATTTGCCCGCAGCGGCGCAGGCGTGGCATTACTGCCCGCCTGGCTGGTGCAGGAAGATATTGCCAACGGATGTTTAACCCAATTACTGCCTGACCACCGTTTTCCCAGACAAGGTATCTACGCGCTCTACCCCAATACCCGCCATGTCTCTGAGAAAGTCCGGACATTTATCGATTTCTTACAAAGCCAGATCGAAAAACGCAGCAGAAAATAAAGTCACGGACTTATAAAAAATTTCTTATCCGATAACTATGGACACAGGTATAAGTGAACCAAAAATGCCTTTGGGTTCTTTGCTGCTTTCTGAGTCAGTTGCAGGCGCTCCCGGCGCCGACAACCTGAAAATTCGTCCTGAATTTTTCCCTGGGGGAGTGGGAAACTTTAATTACCAGCTCACTTTTGGACTGACATGAGTTGGTGCTCTGGCTCACAAGCGCTTGAATTTGGGCAAAGCCTGACTATAGATGATTTTGCCCAAGCAGTGAATTTTCAAATTATGCTACTTCACTTAATCTCAAGCTTTCATAGTAATCCTCAGCCAAGGCTGTCATTTTAAATTCTGCTTCTATTCCGACTATCTTTTCTACGGCTTCTTGGATAGATGATAGGTCGACATTAAAGAACTCTTTGCGAAGATTTACAGCATTTACACGTCTAGAATTGAACTCTCGGTGTAGCGCTGTTTCAAGAGCTGGTGCGTCATCGGTGTAAATCATGGCATGTACGTCAAATGGGAACGGTACACTTGCATCACCTAGTTCTTTAACCCTGTCCATAGGCTCTAGGCGGCGAGTAAGGCCAATCTTGTAAACATCCTCACCAAACGAACCAATATTACTAATGACGTAAACATGCCCCTTACGGGTTTGCTCTGCCATACTCTTAGCTCGTTCTTCTTTGGCTTCAGCTTCAGCGAGTTGCTGCTCAAGGATTGCTATGCGTTGCTCCATTTCAGAGCGATCTTGGTCAGTAGCCTTAGCAAGTTCTCGCCGTGCTTTATCAAGAAGATTGCGGTACATTTTTTCTTCTTTTTCAGCATCTGCAATCGCTTTTTCAAACTCTTTAATAGCTCGTTGCTCTTCACGGATCTGTTCTTTGATAAGCTTCTGCTCAGCGATCTCTTCTTGTTTTTTAAGTGTGTATTGATATTGAAGCTTACACTCTTCGAACTTAAGTTCGATGTAATCTATGTCAAAGCCGCATTCCAATGTCGCTGCTGACTTCTCTAGTGTATTGGCGAGTTTTTCTATACGCTCAAGAGTACGCCCAAACGAACTAGGCGACACCTTACCGATAAGCAGGTCACATTCAATATTAAAAGCAGTAAGCATGAGCTTAACCTGACCATTTAGAATTTTATTATTGAATGACTTGTCGCTAGATATAAGCGTCGACTCTGGGAAAGTGATCGCAGTTTTATCTTTGATCATATCTTTTTGCTGTTGCCTAACATCCTTGATCTCTTCAGCGAAACGAGTAGATGTTTCGTACAGGTACTGCGGCATTTCAAAGTGACCATGAGCAGTATATTCATCTAGTCTTGAATATAAGTCGATATCACCCATTAACTCTTCTAAATCAAGTTCGCCTTTTTCAATGCTTGAGTTGAGTTCATCTAATATTGATTTAGTCGAATCTAAAGTTGCTTGCTGCTCTTGAATACTTTGTTTTAGTTCGTCATCTTGTCCTTTCAAAGCTTGAAGCTCGGCAGTTTCCTCATTGATTTTATCTAGCTCTCGCTTTGCTGTCTCATTAGCTGCAATGATTGTTTCGCGGCTTATACACGCTGAATCATATTCTTCTTTTGTTTTTGTTAGAGCTTCATCTAGCGACTTGTATTGCTCGATTTTCTTATCGGCTGAGCGTTTCGTTAGAATATAAGTTAATACGACAGCTACTAATGATAAGCCTGCCAGCATCAGTAAATTATTATCCATTGATTACTTTAGAACCTCTTGTATGAATTGCTTCCTCAGAGCGGCTCGCTCTTCGCATCGCTCCTGATACTCGTCTGCGGCGCTAGCTACAGCGTCTTTGAAAGCCTGTTTTGCTGCTGACTTCTTTAGCCTTACTTGTCTCTGTAATTCACGCTGAGCTTCTCGCACTTCTCTCTCGTGCTCTCTTACTGCCTGAGCATGCGCTCGTTCACGAGCTTTCTGTCTGCGCTGGGATTCACGAGCAGCTTGTTTGTTGGCTCTATCTATCGCCTTAACAACCTTTATAGCCGTTCGTAAACCACTACCTCGTCTAGCCAATGCTTTCCTCCATTAAAGTGATGTTACTGGCTTTTCGGATACTATCACAATCAAATGTGCGCAACTGGTAGAGTTATCAGACAGATGGAATATTTTTAAGATTTATTGCGTGTAAAAGTGATTACTTTTAGTAGAGCAAACACACGCAGTCTCTGTCGTAAAGAGTGCTGGCTCTAAACAATTTTGGGGCAATAACGAGTTTCAAACCTAAACATTGCCCTACTCCCAGATAAAAATGCTGAGGAGCTCTCCGAATATAAAGCGCAACATGCAAAATCACCAAATGGCGAATTAGGAATGCCACAACACAGAGAAATTTAAAGAATCAGGAAGTCACTTTTGAAGCAGACAATTGCCAAACGTGTTGTTTGCACCATAAGGTGACATAACCTTCCCTTCGCTTAACTCCTACACCAGAGTGTGTAAGATTTTTTCTTTCACTTAACTTGATTGGTCAGCTGTTCGTCCTATCAGTAATCAGCCCTACCCGTAAATGCACATTTGCAAGCTTAAGCAGTGAATTATTAGCTGGCGCCGTCGTCAGGCAATGAGTTCGGCTCACGCCGCAGAAATAAGCATAATTGTCAATGTGAAGTTATGAGCATTGAAGAATAGTCCGAATAACCTCCTGGAAGAAAGCCGCCGGATCCTTGGGCACCAGCGACGATAGACCATAAGGGAAAGTACTTCTTGCCCTACGCACTTTGCAAACCAATGATTTCAGGCTGACTTATTGTAGGTGTGCTTATGTGCTTTTCTGTGGTTGCCTGCTTTGCTGTCAGCATGATAATGAACATGCGAGGTTTGGCTGTCATCCGTGAAAACGACCAGCATCACCGCAGCCAGCAGGCTGAGCAGGCCCGCACAGAACATCACCATGCCAAACCCTGCCGCCATCGAGGACTGATAAACCGAAATTAGTTCTTCACGCCCCTGCGGAAATTCATGACTGATCACGGCACGACGTGCAATCTCAACAGCTGCCTGCATACTGTCAGCATTCACGCTTTTGGCCATCTCCTGAATCGCATAAAGGCTCATCACGCTGCCGAGCACCGCAATACCCAGCGTCATCCCGATCTGTCGCAACGCATTCATCGTTGCCGAAGCGATCCCTGCGCGCTCAGCGGGCGCAAATCCCATAACCATAATCCCGGTGGCTGGAACGGAGAGCCCCGCCCCTAAGCCAAGCACCGCAAGGATGACGCCGATAAAAATGTAAGGCGTATCAACCGCAAATAATGACATCGCGCACAGAGACACCCCAATCAGCGAGTATCCGGTGACCATCAGTTTCTTCAACGAAAAATGCTGGGCCATCCGGCCAAACAGCAGCGATGCCACACCCATCATTGTGAATTGCGGCATCAGATGCCACCCGGCCATTGCAGGTGTGTCACCCTGTGCCTGCTGCAAGTAAAGCGACAGAAAGAACAGGCTGGCATAGGACGAGAACCCCAGCGCAAAAGAAGCCAGATTGGCCACGGCCAGTGAGATATTCCGAAAGAGCTGGATGGGGAACAACGGCCGCTTGACCGTGAGCTCAATCCAGACAAAAACCACAAAAGCCACTGCGGCACAGGAGAGCGGTAACAGGACTTTCTCGGTAGAGGCCCCATGCTCGCCAATTTCAATCAGCGCATAGCTGAGCATGCCGAGCCAGACCATACTCAACACCTGACCCACAGGATCAAATGCCGCATGCTCAGGATGCTTCCGTTCCCGAATCCCCCAGGCACCGAGCAATGCTGCAATAATGCCAATGGGGACATTCACCAAAAAGATACTTGACCAGCCTATATGCTCAATCAGCAAACCACCGATTATGGGACCCGAGACGAGTGATAAAGCACTGCAGGCCGACCAACCGCCAATCGCAAGGGCGCGCTGACGGGGTTCGGGAAATGCGTGGGTCAGAATCGGCATAGCTCCGGGGATCAGCAGCGCACCGGCAACCCCTTGTACCCCGCGGCCCCACAGTAGGGTGTTCAGATCAGTGGCGAAGGCACAAATCACAGAGCCAATCACAAACAAGGCAACGCTGCCCAGCCACACCCGCTTGTGTCCATATTTATCGCCCAGCGGTCCTGCAGACAACATCACTGCCGAGAGCGCGATCGCGTAAATGTTAATGATCCACTGAAGCCCGGCCATATCTGCATGGAGCGCTTCCTGCAGGGTCGGCAAGGCGACATTGACAATACTGATGTCCAGTGTCGACAGAAAGGTCCCGAGATAGGCCGCGACGACCAGCGCATAAGTGCGGTAGCGTTGCATGAGCATCCTCCTAGTTAATGAGAATAAATCTCAATACTATTTATTGACCGTCGGTCGGTCAATTCATAATTAAGCTTCTCGACTTGGATGGGAAGGAATTGTAATCGCAGGATTCGGCCTGTCGTTATTGATATGCTTACGAAAATTTTTCGATAAGTGAATCTAAGGTGACTTTAGGAGAGTACTCAGATGAAAGCAGGTATCGAACTCAAGATACGACTCAACGGTCATCACTTGGTTCATCTTGGCACTGACGAACTTGAAAAGGTTCTTTACACGGGAGTGTTTGAGCTGACGACGATACATAATCCCTAGCCCGTTTTGTTGTTAAACTACAACAAAAATAGCTTTTGCACGCTTATGGTGCCAATTATGTACGCTTTTAGGGAAATTATGCAGGCTTATGGTGAAAACTACACAAACTGTTGCTTTCACCATAAGCTGACATAAACACGTTCTACATATCAGAAGGTTATCGAACAATTTGCACCATAAGTTGACATAGAAATGAAGCATAAGGTGACATAACCTTCCCTTCGCTTAACACCTGCTCCAGAGTGTGTAAGATTTTTTCTTTCATATCGTCATTGCGACGAAACTATGTCCGGGCTGTGGAAAATCACAACACGGTTCTGGACATTTTCGAGTTAAAGTCCCAACTCTAAATTGTCAGTTTCGGATTAAAATTTCTATGGGTTAACGCTCGCATCACAGGAGACAACAGAGCAGAGCTAATTGTGGTAAAGTGGTGAAGCGCACCACAATTTTCGGCGCGTAGATGGCTTCCTGTGCATGCGCTTGTTAAGCGTCTTTTGAAAAAGGCTATAATTCAGAATCACCTCTCGAGGTGATTTGTCCTTCAATTTTCTCAACAAAGGTTGCAACACAGTGACGTAGATCAGATAACTTATCTGGTGTGATTTCAATATGACTACCGTCCTTTGTTCTTCCTCCCCTGTGCACAATATCATGGCGAATTACAATGTAATCCATTAGCTGTTCAATTTCTGGCCTTTCGATATCCAGCGAACTCGAAAAAAGCGGAATAACCCTGTCAAGACGATGCCAGACAGTTTTTTGTATGTATTGCTCAACCTGTTCTCTTAGCACCTCAAGACGGTTAAATATAGTTGATAGCGATAATTTTTCTTTCTTAAACTCTGAGCAGTTTGATACGAATCTTTTAAAAACATCCTCATCGGTTTTAATCCAATATGACATAGTGTCTGACAAGTATGTCTCTAGAGCAGCAATCAGATGTGAATAGAGGAGTTGGCGTAGCAGTACTTTATGCTCAGAATTTAGAGCCGCTGCATTTAATGAATCAATTTCAGATAAACGTTGGAGAAATTGTTGGTAAGGCGAGTTTTCCGATTCAACTTCGAAAGAAAAGTATTCATCGTAATCAGGTTCAGTATGTATTGGAGCCCATTCATATATCCCATCAGACTCCACATCGTCAATTACAGCGCGCACTATCTCATCATCAAATAAATCCCCGAATCTGCCATACAACTCTTCTTCTGCTTCGTAAGGACCACCATGAATATAGAGATATCCTCCTTCGCGACCATTGTACGGTGTATCATTCGCTGGGTCCCAAAAACGACTCAGGAACCATTGCCGCATTGCCTCATGACGCAGGTCAGGCGGTGCCGATGAAAGCCATACGGTATTAGGTTCGAAGCCTGACCTTGTGTTAACTCCCGCCTCTTTTGGCAATTCTGGATGGTACTCTTCAAAGTGGTCGTTATGACCCATCGTTTACCTCGATAAATTTCTTTATGGTTCAGCTCGGGTTAATGCCGAAGCCGCTTAACGCCCGCCTAAGGGGCTGGCAACGCAATACCACTAAACTCAAACACAACAACTGTAACCACTGTGGCTTAATGGGACAGGAAACGCCACGCGTTGACAGTCCCTCTGGAGGCGTTTGTTAGGCTAAAACTCCGGCAAGTTTTCTAAGTTGTCTTCCTCTTTACTATTATCAGTAGTTTTGAGGTAACTAATTCCATTAACCTTGATCACAAAAACCTTTTGACCCTTGTTGTACTTGCCTTGGTTATTTTTGTAGATAGTTACAAATGTAATTCCTTTTTCGATGGCATCAACTATCGCTTGCCTAGTATACGAAGCTCCTTCACCAACATTTTCGCCTTTGTCCTCATGTGCATATAGATGTGTTATGTGAGTGTGCCCAGGGTTATATCTTACTGCGGAAATTAAGTAGTCAGCCCATTTAGCCATATTTAGGCCTCGTTTGTGTATGGCTCTAAACTGTAACCGACTAAACTGATAAAAAATATGAACAAACACACATAGTAGGGTACGCATCCTTTAGCCTAACATTTTAGTAGTGCGTATGCGCGTTTTCCCAAACCTATTACCCAATCCATGAAATTTATAAACCATTGATTTTAAAGATATTTGTTCAGAATGAAATGCAAAAATGCGCACGAAGTTATGATAAGAATCGTCATAATTTGAATATGACTGTATGCCTGTCCAGCTTTTAGGAATTGCAACATTTGAGTTATATGGATGAAAACTTCCAGGTTAAAATATCTGCTTTCTGACTATTCCGCAAACAACTTGTTAACTCACTTTGGGGCATAAGCTTGCCAGCAATGCCTGCATGTTCAGCTAGATTTGAACTCGACAGGTTACAAGCATACACTACTGATGCTTGCTATGAGAAACGCGGCTTCGGCTCCACTCGTAGACAGATGAATTCAAATAGCCCTGTTCTCTTCCGCTCATCGAGTATTGACCGCAGGTAGCGCGTAATAGGGCCACTTCTAGTGGCTCTTGTCGTATCTGGGTGTTAGATAAGCTAAGATACCTCCCTTAAAATTTGCCGCGTTCATATGTGAGTCGTAACAAACTTTGGGGCATTTTCATGTTAGAAACGGCAGCATCTGCCCGATGTAAACACTGCCATTTTAGTATGGGACTTATTACTCTCCCGCACTTCCCCGCCGGTGATTAATCTTCAACTCGAAGGATTAGTTTGTCTTCCCTGCAAGCCAGTACAGGGCGGCGCTGGGCTCGACTGAGCGTTCCCCTCAATAAATGCTGACAAATACCGGTTTCCCTACTGGCGACCTTTAAGGCTTCAGCGTCAGTCACTAGGGTATCATCTGTTCGTTCCACTGAAGATAGTTGCTGCCATGACCGATGGAAAACTTTCACATGTGAAAGTTCCTGAACGCAAGGATTACGTGGGGCGAAACGCCTCAGGATAGCCACTGAAAGGCTCCATTGGGGACTTAGGAATAAAGATTCATCCCAAGTATTAAAGTATCATACTGATTAATATAGTTTCATACCGATATTTAACGAAAAAGCCGGCTTTTGTGAATGGGCGTGATCAGGCAGCAAAGATCACTTAATTATGATTCCGTGCGTTTTTGGGCCCTGCATGTATTAAGTGTTAGTGTTACCTCCTTATCTTGTGCTAGCACTTGCTTCAAATCTTCCATTTGTTGGCGTTTCAATTGGTAGGCGTGGCACCCGTCTCTCTCGCGTACGGCTAGCTTTAAGTTGGAGTAGTGGCGTTTGGCTAAGGGAACTGCTGCAATGGCTGCCGCAAGATAGATAAGAGCAAGCTCCAACATCTGAAATTCCTTCGGTTTCAGTGATTTTAGTCCTCCTCGAAAGACTGATAATAGTTGGAGAGGTAGTCTACCAATGCACGAACCGCCGGCAGTAAGCCTCTTCTGGAAGGATAAACTACATGGATGATGTCTCTTTTGGGTTGCCACTCGGGCAATAGGTGTATCAGGGAGCCATCTTTTAATTGCTCGGTCACCATTAAAGAAGGCAGTTGTACTATCCCAACACCTTTTAGCGCGGCTTTGCGCAGTGCTATCATATCCGTTGTGACATAACGTGGGGTATGGGGAACGACAGCCTCTTCGCCGTCAGGTCCGTAGAGAGTCCAATTATATTGGTGCTGCGGTTCTCCTAACCCCAAACTGGGCCAGCCAGACAGGTCTCCCGGGCTGCTCGGCATGCCTTGCTTTTCTACCAGGCCCGGGCTTGCTAACAGGCACAGACCACGCTCCGATAATACCTTGAGGATTAGCTCGCTGTCTTCAAGTGGGGCCGGGCGTACCCGAATAGCCACATCAACTCCTTCGGCGATAAGGTCCACGCGACGGTTGCTCGCTTCCAGCTGAATATTGACCTTCGGGTATAGGTCCATAAAGTCAGCCAGTACCTGGCCTATATGTACATGTAACAGGGCGATCGGGCAGGTGACCTTTATGGTGCCGCAAGGCTCTGCATGACTGAACTCGATTGCCTCCCGGGCCGCATCGGCTTCGACCAGCATGGCCTTGCAGTGGGTTAAAAAGGTTTGGCCTATCTCAGTCACATTAAACTGTCGGGTCGAGCGGTAAATCAGCTGAACTCCCAGCCGTTCCTCTAACCCCGCTATTCGACGGCTGAGCTTGGATTTAGGTATTCCGAGCGCTCTTCCGGCTGGGGCAAACCCTCCGTGTTCAACCGTTTTCACGAAGTAATACAAGTCGTTCAGATCCTGCATTGATTTCAAACCTGCCGTTCTAAATATAGAACTATCATACCTATTTTCACTACCTACTCAAATATTGGTTCTATAGCTAGTATGAAAAATATATTTTTTAGTCGGGATTTAGAGTGATGAAAGAAGTCTTGAGTATTTTTTCCGCCCCTCATCCTCTTTGGGTGGGTGACGGTTTTCCTGCAAAAACGCTGTTTTCGTACCAGAGTCACGGCCAATCCATCAGTCCTTTTCTTTTGCTCGATTATGCCGGGCCAATGAAGTTTTCGCCCTCCGATCGGCTACGCGGTGTCGGGGAGCATCCCCATCGCGGTTTTGAAACCGTGACTCTGGCATACCAGGGCGAATTGGCTCACAAGGATTCTACCGGAGAGGAAGGGCTTATCGGCCCCGGCGATGTGCAGTGGATGACGGCGGCTAGCGGTATTTTGCATGAAGAGTTCCACTCACCCGCATTTTCTCGAAGTGGCGGTACGTTGGAGATGGTTCAGCTTTGGGTCAACTTGCCCAAAAGTCACAAAATGGATCCGCCTAAATACCAGACCATAACTGCAGAGCAAATCCCGCATATAGCCGTGCCCGATGGCAGAGGGTATATGCGGCTAATCGCCGGGGAGATGGCGGGCTTAAGCGGGCCTGCAGCCACCCACACCCCTATGTTGATGATGGACGGCACGCTTAAAGCGTCTGGTCGTTTCAGTCCGCCAGTCATAGAAGGTTGGAGTGCGATTGTGGTTGTCAGAAGCGGGCAGGTACGAGCCAACGGGAGATTGCTTGCTGCGGGTCAGACCGTCATTTTTTCCCAGCGCGGTGGTGGCCTAGAGCTGGAGGCATTGCAAGACAGCGAGCTGCTTGTATTGAGCGGAGAGCCAATTAATGAGCCCGTGGTGGGTTACGGCCCTTTTGTTATGAATAGCGAAGGGGAGATTAAGCAAGCTATTACCGATTTTCAAACAGGAAAATTCGGTATTTTAGGCCACATTTAGGAGTGGTTCTAGGTGTTATCTATGCATCATGCATTAAACCTAATGAGGAGAAATACAATGAGTAAACCTTATGTTCGTTTAGACAAAAATGACGCAGCCGTTCTTTTGGTTGACCATCAGACGGGTCTGCTGTCGCTGGTCCGCGATATCGACCCGGATAAGTTCAAGAATAACGTCTTGGCCCTGGCCGACTGCGCACAATACTTCGAGCTCCCGACCATACTGACCACCAGTTTCGAGCAAGGTCCGAACGGCCCATTGGTGCCCGAGCTGAAAGAAATGTTCCCCGATTCACCCTACATCGCACGCCCGGGTCAGATCAATGCCTGGGACAATGAAGAGTTTGTTCAGGCGATCAAGGCAACCGGTAAGAAGCAACTTATCGTGGCCGGCGTGGTAACCGAAGTATGCGTCGCATTCCCTGTGCTTTCCGCCCTTGAAGAAGGATTCGATGTTTTTGTCGTTACCGATGCGTCGGGTACGTTCAATGCAATGACGCGCGATGCCGCCTGGGATCGCATGTCGGCGGCGGGCGCTCAGCTGATGACTTGGTTCGGTCTGGCCTGCGAGCTTCACCGCGACTGGCGTAACGATGTTGAAGGTTTGGGTAATCTGTTCTCGAATCATATTCCGGATTACCGAAACTTGATCAACAGCTATATCACCTTTCAACCGGAAGAATAAATGATTTTTGGGGCGCCGTGCGGCGCCTCTGTCTTCCCGGCGTATTGAAGGCAGCATGGAAAAACGGGAAGTTTAGTCAGAACAAAAGGGGGAAACATGAGTAATTCAAATCTAGCAGTGGAAGAGTACTGCGATTTAATGGCAGGTTGCGGTGCAATCAGGCAATTAATACAGCCAAAAGATAAAGATCTGGGTGGTTTTTGTGTCCGAAGAACTTTGCCGAATCAAGTTATAAAAAGTGTTGGCCCCTGGATTTTTTTCGACCATATGGGACCTGCTACGTTTTCTCCCGGAGAAGGAATAGATGTCAGGCCCCACCCTCATATTAATATCGCTACGGTGACCTATCTTTTCGATGGGGAAATACTGCATAGGGACTCAATCGGAAGCAATCAGGTGATTCGACCAGGCGATTTAAACCTGATGGTTACCGGGTCCGGTATAGTTCACTCGGAGCGTGAGTTGCCGGAGGTCAGAAACAGCCATCATTCAGTACACGGTTTGCAGCTCTGGATGGCCTTGCCCGAAAAGGATGAAGAAACTGAACCTGCCTTTTATCATTATTCGGCCGATGAGTTACCTAAGGTAAATATTGAAGAGGTTGATATCAGGGTCATGATGGGAGAGGCCTATGGTGTAACCTCACCAGTAAAAACATTCAGCCCGACACTTTACATAGAGGCGAAGCTTAATAAAGGGAAAATGCTCGTCCTACCTAATGCTGCTCAACGTGGACTTTACGTTGTAAAGGGTGATGTGTGGTTGCGAGATACCCTGGTTCAGCAGCATACCATGGCAATAATAGATGAGGCCAAGGATGTCACCATTCGCGCCGAACAGGACGCGCAGATAGCCCTTGTAGGAGGCGACGCGTTAGGCCACCGTTATGTCGACTGGAACTTCGTCTCTAGCAGAGAAGAACGCATTGAGCTAGCCAAACGACAATGGAGTGAAAGAAAGTTTCCCGACATTCCGGGTGATTCTGAAGAGTACATTCCATACCCAACGTTCAATGGCTAAAGTCTCCTTATCATTACAAAAGCTAATCCAAGAAATTTAGTCCGCTAAACCATAGAACTCTTGTTCTAACCAGAAAAGGGGCAAATCTGAGTTATTTCAAACAGTACTCTACCCGCATTCAGCCTCTAAGCGATGCTGAAACTTCTGGCCATCTCGCAAGAGGACAAAACAGCAAGCCGAATCCTTAACTCTGATACCCTAAAGAGCCGGTTGGCCGCCCAAACAGATGCTAACAACCTTCACTGAAACCTAATATGAAAACACCCCAGCAATCGCTGGGGTGTTCCAATGAACCCTGCCTTTTCGGCAGGTCTGACTATGCTTGTTGCGGATGCTTACTTCTTGGCCTTATCTCAACTGCCTATCCGGCAGGTCACATAGGAGGTATTTCATTGAGGGATTCATGGCATTTCCCAGCTGCCTTCACGGCAGGTCACCGTTAAGTATAGGAAAGAATCTATGATTCAACAGGGAGTTATGCGTCATTCTTATCTTTAACCCTATTTTCGCCCATGTATATAACCCATTGATTCTATTCACCTGAAAGTTCCTTAGAAAATTAGGGTACGCAACGGCTTAAGTCAGGAACCGTTCCTCTGTATTCTTTATTCGTCGCTAGGCCATAACGAGAGAACTGGCTCTCAGTCCTCGAAACATTTTCTTCCTTTTGGATATGGAGTAAATAGTGCTGCTGTGAACTTTGGCTGCTCATGAATACACGATGAAATGGCTCCATTTCTCGATCGGTAATACTCAGCTCTGGCTGGAATAATTCACCTCTCGATTCTGCTCTACGCATAGCTCTGGCAAGCCTTCTGCGCTTGTCCCCAGAAAAGCACTTCGCAATGATCTGATTCCGTTTAAATCTGACTTCTGGCAGCTCCTGTGGCACTTTCAATATAGGAGATACTTCAAACAGACGATCAGTGCTCATCATCTGAAAATAGGGATGCTGACGAAAATAGTTCAGTGCCTTCGCATTATGAGAAACGAAAGCGATTGTTTGCCCGACTGACTCTATATTCCACTGTGGGAAAGACACTCCGACGTCATCGTAAAAGACATGATCCTCGGCGCTCAAAAAACCATGCAATACCTTGATACAGCGACCTGCCAGCAGACCAACATCAACGTCTCGTGGTAAAAAACGGATCCAAAAATAGTGCCGCTCTCTCATCACTGGCCTCCTCGTTGAAAGAGACCCGCTTTACACAATACAGCCATCAGATAGTGAATATGTGGCGGGATTTCTCCACCGTTATCACGTACCTTCCGTAATTGCCGGATAAATACAGCGGTTTGTGTCAATAATGTATAAAAGTCTTGCTTGTTCTTTGGGTGACGCCTTGCAATCAAATATTCCCGATCAGCACCATATTCATGAGTCCTTAACCGCTTATCTGCTTCAACATCCCACCAATCATCAATCATTTGCAAAGCAGCACCGACTTTTTCAGCATGAAAGCAAGCTGCCTGCCGACCATCCTCACACTGAACTGTCGCATATTGTTTGGATGACTCTCCCGGTTGATGCCCATCAATAAATTTTTGGCTTGGGTGAATCTCCTGGCAAAAACCCGTTTTTAATCTGGCTGTGATATCTGCAAACCAATATTGCCTGGGTTCAGATAATGCTACCGCCATTTCTGACGCCAGACCTTCCAGCACAGCTTGTTCCTCTTCCGGCCATACCGCATTCCAGTCCAAGTAACGGGCATCAGAAATAACATAGCGGTTCTCATTCGAAGTCAGCACCTCAACAAGCGTCCCTCTGGTATGGCTATTTCGCCACAACCAGGCCCCCAAAAGAATGTTTTGACAGTAACGTCGGGCCAACTCGTGATAACCACCTGTTTGAGCGTAAGTGAATGCAAGTTTCTTCAGATAGCGCCTGACTTTTTCATCTTCACAACTATCTGGTTGCATCGAGTTAGCTTCTACGCGAAGAGAAAAACGGCACTGTATTTCTGAAACATTAGGCGGGACATAACATGCGTCAATACACTGAGGGTTACTGTATGCCAGATCTTGCGGTGCTAAGTTTTTTAGTTTTTGGTTCTTGTCGTAGGCTTCGCTGAAACCACTTTTCGCTGCACGAATCCTGTTCGTCTCGACTTGTATCGGGATAAAGTCACGCTCTGGCGTTTGGTAGAAGAATACTGCTTTACCCGGTGACAACGAGCGAACATAGTTCAGATGGCGGCAAATTTTCATTTTGCTTCCCTCAAGGTGCTTTTTTCATAAGCATAGCGTCCATTGCGGTATCAAAGTGCCAAAATGCTGATTCAAAGAAAGCTTTCTTTCCTGCGAGCCTGACATCAACGGGATTCATACACCGAATTACACCAATACAAGGCTCAGCATAGCAATGTAACGGCGATAGACTGTTCTTTCGCTCTATCGGCTGCTCCAAAGGCAGAAATCCCATGCCTATCGGTCTCAAATCAGGTTCAGCCTTTAACCGAAATGCCAGCGCTTCAAATGAGTCTACGCCTTTATCTTCTGGGTATATCCAGCAACCACTTCTGGGTAAGCGAGACAAAACTCGAAACAATTCGGCCTTATCTCGGTAGATATTTAGCCAGTTGACCTGTTCATAAAGCGAAGGCGGATGCATTATCCCGCCTGCAAAACGTGACGGAAAAGCTGCCTGATAACACATCAGATCGGGTAATTGTGTGGCATCCGAAAAGCGTATCTCCAGAACCAAATCCATCTCGAGATCACCGTGCACCCCGTCAATAATTCCCGGACGTTGAACATTGGAGACTTTACTTCGATGATGGAACAGACTTGGTTCCGGCAGCTGTTTTCCCGCCTGAATATGATATTGAGAAATGAACCATGCACCTTTTACTACAGTACAGGGTTTCTCCAGCATATCAGTCAGACGACGCTGATAGTGATGCATGAGCCCACCCAAAGCCGTCAGCGATGGGACACCGGCGACATAAGGGTTCGACATCAAAGAAGCGTCATGAACTTTTAGCTGTCGGATGTGGATAAACACACTCTGTACGCCATCTTGGCTCATCCGCTCCTCCGGGCGTGCTAAGTAGCGTAACAACCAGCTCAGTTGATGCTTCAAAGGAGCCATCAGATTTGGATGGTAAGCATATCTCGCAGCATACGTTGCTTTCTGTAATCCAAGGTGCAATTGAATATTTAATTCATTCAGAACAGTCGGCAACTGCTCAATGGGAAGGTAGAGTAATTTTTCTTCGAGAGCATGAATGCTGCTGACGTCAGCCTGTTCTGAACCGAGGCTATCTCGCAGCTCCATCATGGGTGCAAGCCAAAGTGCAAGTTGCTTACGAATATATCGTAAAGCGGATATCCGTAGTTGCCTGCGCTGCCTGAGGACGAGCGCTGGATGCTCACCTGCGATACAACTAAGAGCGTTGATGAAACTACGACTTTTCAGCACAGAATGGTCATAGACAGCTAACCCATTCTCTCCTCTGCGATCAAAAAAAGACTTTGCACCGGCACGCCTGACACATGGCGGATAAAAAAGGACGCGGGTATTCCCACCAACCGAGGCGACAAGACTGCCAACACTGGCTGGATGACTATGTTCAATGAGCTTCGACTGAAACTGACGGCCATAAATCAATTGATGCAGGTAAGCCTGCATACTATGGCTGACAACAGGAGTTAAAGCACAATAATCATCATGAATAGTGACTCGTATCTGCTTCGAAAATTCACTCACTTCCTCAGGCAACCGATTCACCAATTGCAATTCTAATACTTGGCGCTTCAGTTCATTCAATTGACCAGGTGCCACTCCAAGCGCCAGAAATGCGTTTTTCCATACATTGTCCAAATTCGCTAAGGCATCGAGTAAAGTCTTGTTTTCCCCTCTCCAGATAAACTGAATCAAAAAGAGTTTTGCTGGATTTACCTGAGCGCTGTTATGTGACCACCCGAGCTGGAATGGTAGATTTGCCCCACTAATCACACCAGAACAAAGCCCAGGTGAGTGAGCAAGAATTCGCTGTTTTGACACCCTGGCATCGGGATATTTCAGGTTATGCGTATGAAACCACTGAACCTCTTCAATACAGTGCTTGAGGTGGATTTTATTCTGAAACAATGACTTTGCTAGTGATACATCCCTCAAATCTTCGACCTGAGATCTGGCCAAAGTTAGATTCGCCGCGACCGTCAGGAGTTCAAGTTCACAGCCGGACACCTCAACATTTTCTGTAAACGCCACGAACGCTTTTCTGAGCTGTTGGTTTCTTTCAGCTATATCGCTGATTTGAATGAGTTCGGATAAATGCATCGGCTTTACCATGAGGGCAAATACACTGTGTTCGCACTGTAGTCAGACGCTATACCAGCACTGCGAAGTTCAATAATCTGGCGGAGATAAAACACAGCATCATCAGGTGACAACTTTGAATGCAATTTCAATCGTTTAGAACACTGTAAGTAGCCTTCTTCATATAACCGATACACTTGCTCAGTCGACGATGACAATAGCGCTGAAGCCTCCAGAATCGATAACTGTAAATCAGCAATGTTAGCTTCACCTTTCTTGGGGTTCGACCGGACTAACTGCTCCAGGTAATCAACAATGGTTTTCAGGACGAAATTTCGGTGTAGATCACTCGACGGCAGCTTTCGAGCCGAAGTCAGCAAATCGCCAAACACATCTGAGAACTTGGTATGGTTATAGTTTTGGGTTAACTTCAGCGCTACTCCTTGCACGATTTGATCAAGCTCTTCAATCATTGCAACTGGCCACCGTGAGAAGAAATCAACCGCCTCTGACAACATGGTTTCATCCATGAAGTCTCGCTTGGGTAACGATTTATATCGCCTTGAAAACCAGAGTAGCGCTCCTAACCAATGAGAAATTGAACTGTCCCGATTGCCCTCCTGATCGCCACTTACAACCAGTTTTGATATCGCCACCAGGTCACCACTCGCTGGTTTAGTCGCAACTTTGCTTAACTCACAACCGCAAGCGCATACCGAAATCTGTTCTGCTTCCTGATAATTGAGTGGCTGTTGACATTCAGGACACTGATACAGCATTTTCACACCGTGTATATGGCAGGCTTGATAAGGGATGATGTGCCAGAACTGGCGAATAAAAGATTGCTCAGCCAAACACTGAGAGCACACAGGGATACATTGCTCTCTGAGAAAACACCGAGGAATGTGTAAGCCATCCCGAAAAACTGCCGCCAATCCTGGAGAAAACGTCACCGATGAATGCAATACCGCATGCCCCATGAATGGCTTGATATCCCCTTCAAATAGGGAATCCAGTAGTTGCATTGCACGAACCCTGAATCCACTTGAATGCTTCGCGTGGTACAGGTTTATCTGGCTTAACTTACGTGGCAATGCCCCAGCAGCCTGATGATCATTCTCGACTAACCACGCCCATAGAACACCGCTAAGCAATTGAAATGATTCATAGCCATTACATTCACAAACCCGGATTAGAAAACTTTCAAGGGACTCGTCTGCATACTGATTGTCTGGTGTAATCAGGAACATAGCCAACCTAAACTAAGGATAACTTAGTTTAGGTATAGCAGATGGAGGACGAAGGGGCTATCTCAGTTTCGGACTGTTCTGAATTATTAAGTACGGGTGATGCTGAATGTATAAAGCCTTTCTTTATCAAACTCGCCATTTAACTGCATGAAGTCTGAAAATTCTGTAACCATTGGAAGTCTAGAATTATGACTTAAATCCAAAAAAACGCTTCACTCGATTCCATACAGATGCTATCAACCTGAATAAATCGAAAGTATTGTGCTGTTCATTACGCTCTCTGATATATCTTTGCTTATCAGAAAGATCTTGTTGTTCCACTCTTTGAATTTGAGCAGGTGACATTCCTTTGGCCCAAAGTACGCCATTATCCTGAATAAAGTAATGAGATTTACATCGATACTTCCAATTTCCAATAGATGGAAACAACGAAACACCATGCGAAGTTATTGTGTACCTCCAATCGACCGGTGAAAGAGGTGTTACCACCTCTTCACCACAACCGCAGCAGCATTTGTGAATTGCTATCTCGTATTCATCACTGATATAAAGCTTTCCGCTTTCTATCTGTTCAGGAATGAATTCAACAAAAACGGGCGTGATCTGTTTTACTCGCATTGTTCCTCACTTCTGGAGATGGATTGAAAGGACTGGGTATAAACCATGTTGTGAGGGTTGTCACATTCTCCCTGATAGAAAGACTTGTACTGCTTCCATAAGCCGACAGCCAGCATAGCGTTCATTCCATTCATATCAGCAACCTGAATATTGCTCTTATAAATAGCCTCATCCGGGTCATCATCTGAAAAAACCAGGTGTTTAGATAAATGATCATGCTTTTCCGAAGTTGCTAACGTTACTCGGCAACTGCCGCGCAATATAGCCTCCCCGTCGTCCAGTTCAAGACGTTCAATCCCCAACCCGGCATCAATGAAAGGTATACCAATATCCACAAGGTAATCAGTCAAAAGCTTTCTGGCACTACCACTATCAAGAGCAAGAAAAACAAAGTCACACTCCTTTAATATCGATACATTTTCAGCAGTAATAAACTCATCAACGATCTCGATATTCTTATGCATTTGTGAATACAATGCCTGATAGTACTCAACTTTTTTAGGCTTCTTCTCAAGATCCTCAAATGCAATCGCTCCAGGCGAACGAAAAGCGTTATGAGGTTCCAGAATATCTCCGTCACATAGCAGAATGGAACTAACTGGCGTTTTGGCCAGCTGATCTAGTATGTAGCTTCCGGTTCCCCCAAGCCCGATAATCGCAAGTTTATCACCTTGTAATTTCTGACTCAGTGCTGTAATTCCGACCCGGGATGAAGCGGTATCTGGATACTGAAACACAGATTTGCAGTCACGCTCCCGGTGAATACATCCCGTTCTGGCATCAGCGTTAGGATTGACAACTCTAGCTTGACTAACGAACAAAGTATCATAGTGAACGACTTTGTCATAAAAGTTATTAAAGGTCTGACCGTTAGGTTTATTGGAAAGGTAATGCTGAGTCGTAAAACCCTGAAACAATTGCTGGGGTCTCGAATGATTGATGACCTGAGACATTTCCCGACCTGTACTCATAAATGGTTTATTCCCCTGAAACCACATTGTATGGTCTCTAGGTCGTGTATCTTGATCACCCATAGCATTATACGGACAAGCAAACACACCTAATTCAACAACACCCTCTGAATTTAAATAAGGGATGGAATGAACCAACAAATGTTGGTTCACAATTTCCACATCATAGCCTTCTTCAATTAAGCGGAGGACAGATGGATTACGATCGGTTAGTTTTGTTGACATTGAACTTCACCCCATTTCTGATTTCCACAGACTGACCTTCCGTCAAAGTGCCATCCGGCATTTGAGGGCCCATGTAAGTCACTGTAAATACAATCCCTTTGTTGGATTCACCGGGATAAGCAAGCTCAACGACTTCTGTGTAAGAAATAGTGTCGCCTTCAACTTTCTTTGGGCGACCATTAACGATGATGTTTGTCAGTTTACTTTCTAACATATTGAATTACCTTTCTGTAAGGCGGGCTTAGCCCGCCTGAGTTTTCAAATTATCGTGGTAGAGAACGTTTATGCTTGCATACGTGTTCCAAGCGGCCAAAGCGGCGACGCACATATGCACAGACATCAACGAGTTTCGGTCGAATACTCATGTGAGATTCCTCCAATTTGCATCAAAAGAGGGAACTCAACGTTTGAAGTGAAAGCTTTAGAAAGGTAATATCACAATTGTCACCGAGTGATTGGGTTTCTAAGCAGACCTGAGACCTCTTAGTGTTGGGTCTTGTAACCGTTCACGCTAATGTTTGATTACAGTTCACTTCACTATAAAAAGGCACTTTTGTGCCTTTTTATTCTTTTGATATTCCTTTAAACGGCTTCTTGTCGCTCTTTACGTCCATAAAACGCCCAGTTTCAGCGTCCCTTTTTACCCAATTCCCAGCACCAGTCTGAGTTTGAGAACGGTTCTTTACCGCACCCTTTCGATAATCATTACCTGTATTTTTCGCCATTTGGCCTCCTCATTAACGCTTAGCAATACATACTCTTTCTCCGTTAAACTAATCTACCACCAATCAGATCAAAAAAGCAACAGCACTTATAAAAAAAAGACGAAGTCCTCATACTCATGATACGACGTGTGGCTAAATTGTAGATGTTCGCTTATGATATCTATGAAGACCAACACGAGATTATGATGATGCTGAGCTACGATGAACTAAAAGAAGAATTTAAAAATAATGCCGATCGCTTTGCTTACATCGACTTCATGCTACGTTTTACTGGCACAATCAAACGTTCAGATATTGGTACCCAGTTTAACTTGTCGGAAGCGGCAGCCTCTAAAGTGCTGAAACTCTACAATGACGCACGCCCCAACAATATGCGATACGATCATTCCATACGTGCCAATATCCTAGAAAAAAGCTATGAACCTTTACTCGAGTGGAGAGCAGAAGTAGCTCTAGGGATGCTCGCAAACGGATTTAACAAAAATAAGCTTTCTGAAACTATTAAGACTGTCATTCCTTACGAGAAAATCACATCACTTCCTGATCAAATGAAAGTAGAAACTGTCTCAGCAATAACTCGTGCTATTAGTGGAGGCCGCTCAGTGATTTGCGAGTACTACTCCAAAAGTGGACAAGGACGCTCAAAAAGAGAATTAGTGCCACTTGAAATATTAAATGATGGTGAATTTTGGATGTTCAGGGCCTACGATCGTTCAGAAACATCCTCAAACCGAAGTAAGTTTAAGTTTTTTAATTTCTCTAGAGTTCTTTCTCTGGTAGGAAACCCACATGAAACAACTTCGAAAAGAAAAGAGTATGAAAATATCAAATATGATACCGATTGGAATCTAGAAGTACCATTAGATCTAAAGCTGCATGAAGATTTGGAAGAAAAAGAACAAGAAGAAATCCGAATAGATTTTGGCCTAAGTAGTGGTGTCAACCAGTTGATTATATTAAAAAGAGTAGCATTTCTTTGGATACTAAAAAACAAGTGGAAGATAGATACTCGAACGCCAGAAAAAATAGAAGAAGAGAAAATTCAACATGCAGAAGTTAAGAAACAGCTTGGAGATAACTATATGATAAAAAGAAAAAAATACAAATTTAGACTCTGTAATCTCGAAATGATTCAGATGCTTCTAGAGCAAAATAACAGCTTTTCCAAGCTACATGATGAATAAACTGTAAATAGTAATTTCAATACATAATTTAGGTGTTTTTAAGTACTTTGATGCATGATAGCCATTATTTATGATCATGTCATAATGGAGCTCAATCTAGCTACATTTACTGAATAATGGCTTTCATCCATGTTGATTATCTCTACTCTTCTCCCTGATCAATGCAAGTACTTCTTTTTTGCCTTGACTATCCAACTTTGATAATGAACAGATCAGCTCCGCAAGCAAGTCATCATCACAATAAAAGTAAGCCACAGGCACACCAAGTTCGTCAGCTATGCGCTTCATAGTTTGGTAGTCAGGCGTGTGCTTTCCCTTTTCATACTGGTTCATGCGTGCGCTTGCTGTATTCGGTTCCATTCCCAGGACAATCCCGAGCTGTTGTTGGGTGTATCCTGCTGCTTTTCTGGCAGATTTAAGGCGAACAGGAATTGGGTTGGTCATAGCAAGCTCTTAGCAAAATCTCGATTTAGCTAAGATTGTCTTAGTATGAACAGGTTAAGTGTACTAAGGATTACTTAGTTTTCCTACTTTTCCGCAGTAACTGTGATAATGGAAGGAGATCGGTGTACTGGGTTGGGATAACGGCATCAAACTTATTCTCTGCACCAACGTCGTAATGCGATGGCACCGCAACTTCAGTCCCTTCGATTTCTTCGGCTGACAGCAAAAAGGGATTCTTGGCTGATGGAAATAACATGCCAAATACTGAAGCAACATGATGTTGGTTAACGGTTGAAGCTTCTTCGGCCAGCGCCTGCTGTACGGCCAAATTCAATATCTGTTTCAAGCGCCGAATCTGGCCATGAGATGCAGAAAACAATGCCAAAATCATCTGCTTGCCGTCCAACTGAGGAGCTTCAATAAAAGGCATACGTTTCAATAACCCCTTCACAAAACGTATGAATTGCTCTGGCTCTTGAGAGAGCTTGAAGTAGAGTAATTCACGGCGTATCAGGAGTCGTGATGACCACTGTGGTTCTTTAGCAATCTTAGCTGCCCAAGGCATTCCAACCAGAACAATCGGGACTGTGGCTTCCTCACTAATGTATTTCAATCGGGTCGCTATCTCGCTCAAAGCTCGGCCAGATTGAAATTCCACAAGTTCTTGAAACTCATTAATGATGATGAGTTCTGTATTTTTGGACTTTAAAGACCTGAGCAGTGACTCGGTCAAAGCCTGATCTTTGCTCTTTCCCTTCCTGTAAACGGCACCAAACTGTCCCAAATCATTCATCAACTCAATAATCGTTGAATCGAGTGTCGGTTTGCTAGGGATACGACTAGATAGAACAACGGCCGGATTCTGTGACGCTTGTGATACCCGCCGGCAGTACTCTTGGATTAGAAATGACTTCCCTGAACCAGTATCGCCTGTAAGCAACATACATTGCTGATCACCACCGAACTTCCGGTTGTACCTGAGCCGGTCAAAATCATTCATCACCGTCGTGGCGATTGGTAATTCAACAAACACATCGACAAACTTTTGATATTTCAGTTCATTTTCAGGCGAAAGCGAGAACATTAATAAGGATCCAGTTTAGAGATGAAATCATCCCATTCATCAGAATCTGGAAGTGCCTTTTGCGGATTCTTTTGCTCTTTTACGTTCAATGCCGGGAGTTCTTCAGGTACACAGGAAGCGTCGCTATCACTCATGACACCATTATGTTTGGCTAACCGAGACATACCGCCCGTCGTTCGTTTTGAGCGGCCACGCTGAAGTTGGTTTAACTCTTCTGTTTCTTTTTCGATCCGCTCATGAATGTACATCCGTACCCTTGCTAACCCTTCCAAATCAACTTGTTGGTTGATGTAATCCCGATGAAGCCGCTGATTAATTCGATGCTGGGTGAGTGATAATTGCCGGGTGTATCCAATTGGGTCGATGCACGGGACTTTTAAATACCGCTGGTGACGATCTAAATAGACATAAATGCTTGATATATCATCAGGGTTTGTCTTGGTCAGGACTTTGGTATCATGAGGATTCATGCGTCGATAGTCAGCCAACTCATGACTGTCATAGCGTAAACCATGAAGATGAACTCCTCCACGCCGGTGCTTACGTTTAGCCATAACGCCTAAAACTACAGATAATTTTTCTAAATCATCTTGTTCGTACCGAATGGGAGGCATAACAGACACACCTTCCTGCCATTTTAAGAATGGGATAGAACGTTTACGAGAATCCGAGTCATAATGATACTCATCAATAATCCACTTATGAAACAGCTCATTGAATGTGGAGAAATGCATGACAGCATCTTTCCGTGGGTCATAGCCTTCTCGCTGCAACAAGTTGGAAAATGTTTTTCCAGGAATCGTCACGATAAGCCTACTACCTATAGTTCTGAATATTCGTTCAACTAAAGGTTTCAACCAAGGCTTTCTAACTGGATTAAATTGGACATGAATCCCTACTTCCAAACAAGCTTGTTCAAGACTCCCACTCCAAAATTCTCTCCCATTATCAACGACTAATGATTCCATTTTCCCCTGGCAATACCATTCATGTTCTATGGAAGGAAACCGTTCAGACACATAATCTTTTGGCTTAATTGCATTCAATATCGCTTTCATCACTGAATAATAACTGGGGTTTTCAAACCCCAAGTGAAAGCCAACGATGCTTTTACTAAATTGATCAATCAGCAATGTGAGATATGGCCTGCCTATGGGAATATCCAACTCGTCATCAAGCAAAATGAGATCAAGCGGCGTATGGTCTATTTCTACTTTTTCTAACACACGTGTCGCCGGGATATGGGCATCAATCTTATCAAACGCCATATCTGCCTGATACTTTCCATACCGGGACAGCATCACTTCATACGCGGGGAGCTTCTTCACTCGGTTATAAAAGCCTTTATATGAGAGTGGCTTAATTTTCCCACTCACGAGGCTCTGATTTTCAATACGAATCAAATCTGCGTAGTATTCATAAACTGCAGCGATTGATGGACGTTCAGGCACAAGGTATATCTCAATCGCTCGTTCGAAGAAAACTGAGTCATTGGCAACTTTTTGTTTTCTGTTTCCTTTATTTGAATTATTTGGCAACAGAGACATCAGCGAACAATTTGCTTCTGAATAACTCTTCCACCATCTAGCTAATGTTCTACAACTTGGAGGTTCAAGTTTCAACTCTATTGCAGCTTGTCTTATCAATGAATTAAGGTTCTTCTCCGTCCATCCACCTTTAACTCTTTTTAGAATCCACTCAATGAATCGATAACGCCGCATTACTTCTGATTGAATTTCTGTAGAATATGAAGCCAAGTCCCTATTAACAGTTCCATGAGTTGTTAAGGAACCTTCGGAGTGCTTATCGAATTCGATAACTGTCTGAAATTCATCACCAAATACCCCTACCTCCTTCTCATAACTCATAAGATTTACTCCATACAACAGAGTTTAAACCCAATTCCTCATTTACCAAATTAGCAGAAATAACTCCTGATGATATTAGACTTAGTGCTGTTTTTAATATAAGTGGACGCTCAATCATTAGCTGCTTCGCAGCTTCATTGATACTCACTCGACCGAGTCTTTGAACCAGTGATAAAAAGAGGGTATGTAAAGGAGTAAAAGACTGAAAACCAGAATAACGATGAAGAGCTTTAAGATTATTTAGCACAGGATTTACTCTGATTTGTTTCTCTGTAATTAATACCAATGTGATACCAAGTTCTGCTGCCTTTTGTTGCTTAGCAGGAAAACGTAACAGAAAATCTTCTTTCAGCGTTTTTTCCCACGGTTTTACCTCTATATATTTGGTAACTCCTTTTTCAATTATTTTGAAATCAGGCGTATACGGGCAGTCTCGGTTAAGGTATTGATAAAAAAAGCCGACAGGCTGAGCTTCAAATGATTGGATATGAGGAGAGTATTCAAGGTGAAAGCATGTATCAAACTCAAGAGAGCCTTCAACAAGAAGTACACGATTCATCTTGGCACTGACAAATTTAAATAGATTTTTTACACGGGAATGCTTGAGATTACGCTTGTACATGACGCAACCATTTTTGTAGTAAAACTACATAAAAAGTAGGCTATGACAGCTTATACTGCAAATTATGACAAGAAATTGGGCAGATATGTCAGCTTATGGTGCAAGCAACACAAACGCCAGATGGGTGGAGACCCCCACCAGCCACATCCCGGCACACACGTCGCTCGCTGCGGCTGCTCCCTTCCAGGCCTGACCGGGTTCACGAGTTAGTGTTGCGGGAGGACCAATGGGGGCCTCCATAGATTCGATGTCTCACTGGTAACCCTTTCAGGTCATTGCGAGAACGGGACGGATTATCCACTAACCCCAAAGACAATGCAAGGCATTGGCAAGCCGCGTGCTGCTGACTGCTGGATTATTGCCCATCTGCCGGGTTCCCTTCAGCTGCTTTCGAGTTCGTTCAGTAAATATTCGGCCAGCGAGGCGCTGCCCAGCACCAGCAGCCAGGCGACTAAAACAGGATTAGGCACATCAAATTCGGGGATCACCACCAGGGTGGCAAAGGCAATCGCCGGTAATACCCAATTGAGCCTTGTTACCCAAACCAGCTGATTCTGCTGATACAGGGTCTGAAGTGCGACGATGACACCTATGATGCACAGTACAACCAAGGCGGCCGGTGTCAGCCCACCAAGCCATAAAGGCACCGCCAGCAGTAATGGCCAGCCATAATTCGCTTTAACCGGCCGCCAGTAACGAGCGGCAAGCCAGATGAAACAAACCGCCAGCACCTGCAGCAAGGTATACGCGGCCTGACCCGCCAGCTTCTCTTCACCCTGCAAGGCCAGTAAGCCGGCATCCATGGCGATCACCACAGCAAAGAGTAAGGCCGCGACCTGCCAGTTGCCCCGGGGTGAGAAAGAGACAGTCAGGACAGGGAGCATCATCAGCAGGCTCACCGAGAGGGCGAGCGGCTGAAAAGGTAATACGGCGCCAAACATGCCGATACCCAGTAACAGCAACACAGCGGACACGCCGCCTTGCGGCAACAGCCACAGCGCGGGGATGGCCACGGCAAGCACAGTTAAATGATGCTGTGCGAGCCCAAGGGCACTGACCCCGACAATGGTCAGTAACATGCTCATGACAGCCAGGATTGTGGTATATAACATTTGCACCTCCCTGTACAAATTGTTACCCAGGATCCCAATATGGACGACTTTAAGAATCAAATCTACAGCCAGATCGCGCAGATCCCTGACGGCAAAGTGTCGACTTACGGTGATATTGCCCGCTTTGCGGGCTTTCCCGGTTATGCCCGTCATGTGGGAAAGCTGTTAGGCCAGTTGCCGGAAGGATCTACGCTGCCCTGGTTCCGGGTGATCAACAGTCAGGGGAAAATCTCACAGCAGGGTGATGACTTCCTGCGCCAGCGGCAATGTCTGATTGCTGATGGCATTGAGGTGTCTGTTACGGGCAGAATTTCTCTGAAACGTTACCGCTGGGATGGGTATCCGGTGGCGTAGAAGGAAGAAAATCCCCCGAAACTTGGTGCCCTGAAGACCCCCTCCTAACCTCCCCCTCCACGAGGGGGAGGAACATGAGCAAAGTACCCGACATTGAATACCGAGCTTTTCCCTCCCCTTTTCAAGGGGGAGGAACAAGAGCAACAGCCTTGAATGGCACCTAAATGCAAAAAGCCCGGCAATCGCCGGGCTTTGGAGATTCTTATTCAGAGATTACTGGCTGACGCGTACCAGCATCAGATCCAACTGGGTGGTTTTGGAAGGATCAGTAATCACATGATTGGCGGTATCTGTGATGAACAGCAGTTTACCATTCACTTCGATTCGCGCGCTCACGGCATAGGTATGAGATGGCTTAATCTCTTCTTCCATATACTGCAGGCTGAACGAAAAAGGTACCTGCTTGCCTGCAGCCAGATACGACTGACGGCTGATCACTTTCGCGGGCACATCCATCAGAGAAACATCTGACAAGGTTACTGTAATCAGCGCATCATCCGGAAGCGCCATACGCTCACGATACGTCAGATTACCTTCAACTTTTCCGACACCTGCTTCTTTATTGATCATATTTGTACATGCTGAGATAACCATAGCCGTGACCAATAAGCTTAGTAACGCAAACATCTTTTTCATAGTTGTACCCTGCCCTTGATATTCCTCCCACAAACTGATGGTTCTAACACTTCAGAACCTTTCGCCTTGAGTTTATGGATAACTAACTGTAAAAATTTGGCTAATAATAGCATTATAACTGGAGCTCCGATGAGCAAAGAACTGAACGAACTTCTCAATCTGTTGCACTTAGAACAACTGGAACAAGGTTTGTTCCGCGGTCAGAGTGAACATCTTGGTTTACCCCAGGTCTATGGTGGTCAGGTCATCGGACAGTCCTTGTCAGCAGCAAAAGAAACTGTGCCGGAGAACCGGTTTGTCCATTCCTTCCACAGCTACTTCCTGCTGCCGGGTGATCCGCAAAAACCGATTATCTACGATGTCGAAAACCTGCGTGACGGCAAAAGCTTCAGCACCCGTCGGGTAAAAGCGATTCAGAACGGTCGCCCTATCTTTTACCTGACAGCGTCTTATCAGGCGCTGGAAGACGGCTTTAACCACCAATTCCCAATGCCTGAGGATGTCCCACCACCCGAGTCTCTGAAATCAGAACAGGACCATGTCAAAGCCATCGCAGACCAGCTGCCCCGTAAATTTGTCGAGACCTTTGGCTGCGAGCGACCGATTGAAGTTCGCCCGGTCACTGTGATCAATCCGCTCCATCCTCAATCAGAGGCGGCCAAACAATACCTTTGGATAAGAGCCAATGGTGAAATGTTGAACGATCCTCGCATTCACCAGTACCTGCTGGCCTATGCCTCAGACTGGGGTTTCCTGGTCACCGCCCTTCAACCGCATGCCGTCACCTTGCTGACCCCGAAAATGCAGGTGGCCACTATCGATCACTCCATGTGGTTCCACCGCCCGTTCCGTATGGACGACTGGCTGCTGTATGTCATTGACAGTCCATCAGCCAGCGGTTCACGCGGTCTGGTCCGGGGGGAGATTTATAACCGTGACGGCGAACTGGTTGCTTCCGCCGTGCAGGAAGGTTTGATGCGTAAACGTGAAGACTGATTTATCCGGAAGACGATCATCTAAAAGACGTTCATCTTGCAGACATTCACCTTACAGACCATGAGTGCTCACTAACGGCAAAGCTCCCGGAATGGCAATATGCCACCATTATCCCGGGAGCCATTTATAGTGAATGACTTGTACATTTTTGTCAGGCTGATGTCAATTTTCTGCTGTCTCGGCAGAAGCTTCTTCCAAATGGTGGAGATGATCACTTACCTGCTGCAACTGGTACATTTGCCAGTACTGTTTGCGCTCAGAAAGCAGGCTGAAATGCGTGCCTCTTTCAATCACTTCGCCGTGGTGCAATACCACAATTTCATCGGCATCCATGATGGTTGAAAGCCGGTGCGCAATTACCACAATGCTCATGTTCTGACGCAGCACCGAGAGCGTATGCTGAATTTTTTGCTCTGTCCCTGAGTCTATATTGGCGGTCGCTTCGTCCAGTATCAGCACTTTCGGCTGCTCCACCAGTACACGGGCCAGTGCCAGTAACTGCTTCTGTCCGGCAGACAGGTTCACTTCCCCGCCCCCCAGCACAGTGTCTAAACCAAACTCATACTGTTTTATCTGTCCGGCCAGGCCGACCGTTTCTAAGGCATGCCAGATCTGATCATCAGTCATCTCCCGACCCAGGCTGACATTTTCCCTGACGGTATCACTCAGTACGTGCGGATCCTGCTGGACCATGGCGATGCCTTGACGAAGCACAGGCCGGCTGAGGCTTTCCAGCGGACGACCGTCTAACTCGACGCCGCCTTCGGAGCTTGGGTAAAAACCCATCATGAGCGAGGCCAGGGTACTTTTGCCGCTGCCCGTATGCCCGACCAGTGCCAGAAACCCCTGATGCGGCAGTTCGAGATCAATGTTGTCCAGCACTCTCTGCTTGCCGTCATAGCTGAAGCTCAGCTTACGGCACGCCAGATGTCCGCTGGCCAATGGCCTTTCATCCTCACCGTACGCTTGCTGGCGTGAATCGATCAGCGCAAAGATCCGCTCGCTGGCCACCAGTGCCTGCTGAAGCAAAGATAACTGCTGCGTCATTTCGATCAGCGGCTCGGTGACCCGGCCCAGATAACTCAGAAACGCGTACAGCACCCCGACCCCGATCAGCTCGGTGCCACCAACACCAAACAGCGCCACCAGCGTCAGCAAGGCTATCCCGGACAGCAGATCAATAAGGGGCCGCAGTAGGATGCTGTTCAGCTTGGTGACCCCGATCTGCGCCCTGAGGTGCTGATCGGTCAGCCCGCCAAAATAGGCACTGAAGGCTTTTTCCTGCCGCATGAGCTGGATCAGACTCATCCCCTGGATGGACTCGCTCATCGAGGAGTTAATGTCGGCCAGCAAATCGCGCATGCGCCGGTAGGCACTGGCACTTTTGTGCTGGTACACCACCATCACGCCCACCACAACCGGCAACAATGCCATTACCACCAGAGTCAGACGCCAGCTCATGATAAACATCACAGTGAGCATCACCACAATCAAAGTGACGTTCTTTAAAAAGGTCGCAATCACAAAAACGTAGAAATCTTTAATCGATTCAGTGTCATTGGTCAGCCGGGAGATCAGCTTGCCGCTGGGCATGTAATCAAACGCCGACAGAGGCTGGTTCATCACCCGGGCAAACAATTGCTTGCGGACTTTCTGCACCACGCCGATGGCAATCTGATTAAAACGCAGTGACTGGGCGTATTTAAACGCCCCCGCCAGAATCATCAGCGCAATATAGGCCGCCACTAAGGCCGCGACATCGGCCGCCGGAAACTGATCAACGGCGATATAGTTATCGATGAAACGCTGCAATAGCCAGGGGCCGGACACATCCGCCAGCGAGGCTACGAACAAGAGCGCGATAGCAATGAACAGGTTGCGCTTATCGTCCAGCGCGTACCTGAGCAGCCGTTGTAATACCGCCCGGTTAACTGCCTGTCTTTTCATTGCCCCTCCTCAATGGCTTGTTCCAGTTTCTGGTAGCGGTGCATCTCGGCGTACCAGTCATCATTGATCAGCAAAGCAGCGTGCGTTCCGCGCTCGCTCACCTGACCGTGCTGCAGCACGACGATTTCATCGGCCTGCTCCAGCGCGGTCAGGCGATGGGCAATGACAATTACTGTCTGTCGCTGGGGCTGACTGCGCAGATTATGCAGGATCCTGTGCTCTGTTTTGCCGTCGACGGCCGACAGCGCATCATCCAGCACCAGAATTTCGGCATTGAGCAGCAGCGCCCTGGCAATCGCAATGCGCTGTTTCTGACCGCCGGACAGCGTAATGCCCTTTTCCCCGACCAGAGTGTTATACCCGTCGGGGAACAGCATGATGTCTTCATCAATACAGGCTAATTCGGCAGCGTGACGGATGGCATCCATACTGGCATCCGGCCTGCCCAAGGCTATGTTATCGGCAATCGAGCGGGAAAACAGAAACGGGCTTTGACTGACCACCGCAAACCGGCTGCGCCATTGTTCCAGGACTGCATCGCGGATACACACACCGCCATACGCAATGCGCCCATGGCTCAGCTCCTGCTGGCGTAAAAGCAGCGCCAGCAAGGTAGATTTACCGCAACCTACCGGCCCGGCCAGCCCCAGCATCTGACCCGCCGGCAGATGGATCGCCAGCTCCTGCAGGGCAGGCTGGCGCTGCTGCGGCCAGGAAAATGCCTCAATCCGGATATCCAGCGCCTGACGGGTGTCTGGCAGTGTTTTAGCGCCGCTGACGATAGTCGGGGCCTGATCCAAAATTTCCTGCAGGCGTTTCCATGCCGCAGAGCCGCGCTCAAGAATATTGAACAGCCAGGCAATGGCCAGCATCGGCCAGATCATCAAGCCCTGATACAAAGTAAACGCGGTCAGATCGCCCAGGGTCAGCTCACCCTGATGAATTAAATAAGCCCCGCCGCCGACACTGAGGAAAAAGGACATCCCGATTGTCAGCTGGATCACAGGGTCAAACTTGGCATCTACTTGCACCACCCCGAAGTTCTTTTCACCGGCATGGTCAACGACTTTCTCAAACGCGGCCTGCTGCCTTTGCTCCAGACCAAAGGCGCGGATCATCCTGACGCCGTTCAGCGATTCCTGCGTGGTGTCCGTCAGGGCAGAAAAAGCGGCCTGCGATTCGCTGAACCTGTCATGCAGCTGGCTGCCAAAGCGCGAGACCAGCAAGGCCATCACAGGCATAGGCAGGAGCGCTAAAATGGTCAGTTGCCAGCTGAGCTGGGTCGTCATGATCAGCAAAACCGCCAATCCGGTGATCAGCGAATCCGCCGCGGTCAGTACGCCTTCTCCGGCTGTCATCACCAGCGCATTGACATCATTGGTTGAACGGGCCATCAGATCACCGGTTTTGTGGCGCTCAAAAAAATTCGGCGCCTGCCGGGTAAAATGGCGATAGAGTTTGTCTCTGAGCACAGTGCCCAGTTTCGCGGCACTGCCAAACAACCACAGACGCCAGACTATCCGCAACACATACACCAGCACCCACATTGCGGCCAGCCCGCCCAGCCACATCAGCATGGTATTGATGGTCATTTTGCCTTCAACCACACCGTCGACTATCCAGCCCACGGCCCGGGGTGGGATCAGTTCAAAAAAAGCAATAATGACAAAAATAGCGATCGCGCCGCCATATCGCCGCCACTCTTGCCGAAAGTACCACCTGAGTTGCCAAAAAACCTGCATGTTTCCTCCAGCAAAACACGGTCTGCTCACGAGAAGTAAGCCGAAGAACAGAAAAATATTATAAAGTCGGGTGGATCGAGAGGATAAAATCGCCTGTCACACTGAGGTGACAATCTAGCAACATATTGGCAAAAAGGCAGGCTGATTATCAACCCAAATGTAAGGAATGGCAGCAAAACAGCAGGTGATGCTGCCTATTTTCACAGCGTTAACGGAATATTTGTTTTTATACAGTGCTTTTTCAATACAAATCAGAGATTTATAAAGGCAGCGCTGTGGTGTATTTCAGGGGTTCCATGGCAAAGGTCGAAGTCACATTGGTTAATCCGCTGATACTGTTGACCAGTTTTTTATAAAAGCTGTCAAACGCAGCCATATCTGCCATCTGAACTTTCATCATGTAGTCGTATTCTCCGGCCATGCGGTAGAACTCCATCACTTCCGGAAATTCACTCACTGTTGCGACAAAACGGTGATACCAGTCCTGCGAATGATCGCTGGTTTTTATCTGGACAAAGGCAATGAATGACAGGCCTAATTTGACCGGATCCAGCAAAGCTACCCGCCGCTTCAGTATCCCCGCTTCTTCCAGCCGTTTTAACCGTTTCCAGCAAGGTGTGGTGGTCAGATTGACCGCTTCTGCTAGATCATTGAGCGACAGACTGGCATCCATTTGCAGCAAATCCAGCAGTAATCGGTCCGTGGTATCTATTTCCGCTACATTCCTTTCAGCCATATTTTTCCCTGAAATATCTATTTTGAAGAAAAAATTTCTATAATTAATCAAAGCAACAATAATAATAGCAAAGAAATTTCCTCCCGTTAGCGTAAACTTTCATTGAGTTAATCAGCCAATTTTCAAGGATGTTTCATGCGTCACGATCCACTCTGGGTGAACCAGGCCATCAGAAAAATCGAAGCCGACTTTCAGCGCTCAGCCGATACCCATCTCATCAAACTGGACATTCCGGCCATTGAAGGGATCGACCTGTATCTGAAAGATGAAAGCACTCACCCGACCGGCAGCCTGAAGCACCGTCTGGCCCGTTCTCTGTTCCTCTACAGCCTATGCAATGGCTGGATTGGCGAGCACACCACTATCATCGAATCCTCGTCTGGCAGCACCGCGGTTTCTGAAGCCTATTTTGCCCGCCTGCTGGGCTTGCCGTTTATTGCCGTGGTCCCCCGCCGGACTGCCCGTAAAAAAATTGAACAAATTGAATTCTATGGCGGCCAGGCACATTTTGTAGATGACCCTTGCCAGATTTATGACGAATCTCGTCGTTTGGCTGAAAACCTGAACGGTCATTACATGGATCAGTTCACCTACGCGGAACGTGCCACTGACTGGCGCGGCAATAACAATATTGCCAAGAGCATTTTTGAGCAGATGCAGTTAGAAGCGCACCCGATCCCGACCTGGATCGTCATGAGTGCCGGCACAGGCGGCACCTCCGCCACCATAGGCCGCTATATTCGTTATCAGATGCACGACACCCAGCTGTGTGTGGTGGATCCTGAACATTCGGTCTTTCACGATTACTACCTCACCCGGGATCCCGCCCTGAAAGGTGAGCGCGGCAGCCGTATTGAAGGGATTGGTCGCCCGCGTGTCGAGCCAAGCTTCATCCCGGACGTGGTCGATGACATGCGCACCATTCCGGATGCAGCCAGTATCGCAACCGTTCACTGGCTGGAAAAACTGCTGGGCCGAAAAGCGGGCGCCTCTACCGGCACCAACCTGTACGGCGTGCTGCAACTCGCCAGCGACATGAAAGCCCGCGGTGAACAAGGTTCCATCGTGACCTTGCTGTGCGACAGTGGCGAGCGCTACCTGGATACCTATTTCGACACCGATTGGGTGGCCAGTAACATCGGTGATATTCAGCCTTACCTTGAGCAACTGGCAGCCTTTGAACAGACAGGGCAACTCAGTTGAACCTGCTCTCCCGGTAAGCGCTTGTAACAAGACAGTTGGCTTGGCATATCCTGACTCTCAAGGTAGGATGTGCCTTCTTTTTTGAACCAGATTCGGAGCAACACCATGCGCAAAGCCGTTGTCGTTTTCAGTGGCGGACAGGACTCTACCACCTGTTTAATTCAGGCTATGGCCAATTATGATGAAGTCCATTGCATCACTTTTGACTATGGTCAACGCCATAAACTGGAAATCGAAATTGCAGAGGCCATTGGCAAAGACTTAGGTGTTGCCGCGCACAAGGTGATGGACGTCGGCCTGCTCAATGAACTGGCCATCAGCTCACTGACCCGGGACAATATTCCGGTGTCCCATGCGCTGCAAGAGAACGGCTTACCCAATTCCTTTGTGCCGGGTCGTAACATACTGTTCCTGACGCTGGCAGGCATTTACGCTTACCAGATAGGCGCAGAAGCCGTTATTACCGGCGTGTGTGAAACCGACTTCTCCGGCTACCCGGATTGCCGTGATGAATTTGTGAAGTCACTCAATCAGTCACTGGTACTGGGCATGGATCGTCCGCTGAAAATAGACACCCCACTGATGTGGCTGAACAAAGCCGAAACCTGGGCGCTGGCCGATCAGCACGGTAAGCTGGATTACATCCGCAATCAGACCCTGACCTGTTACAACGGTGTGATTGGCGACGGCTGCGGCAACTGCCCGTCCTGCGATCTGCGCCGTGAAGGCCTGGAATCTTACCTGAATGATAAAGACGTGGTGATGAAAGCACTGACCGACAAGCAGGCTGCAAACCGGGCGTAAATGAAAGCCTGGGGCATCACAGCCAAAGCCGGCCGCATCATGCGGTCGGCAGCCACAAACCTCAATGCTGTTTCACACAGACCCAACCTCCTCCCTTGAGAACGCTTTCTCCGCTCCCATTCTGAACTTGAAAAGAACAGCAGCGAATCAGCTCATCCGACTGTGCTCGAATCGAACAGCGATTGACACGATCCGGATTGTTTCATCTCAACCAATTGATTGAGAAGATGCCTGTGCATCGCATCATGAGCAAAGTTGCCTGAACTGATCCGTTTCACTCCCAAGCCCGCCAACACCTCAAAGCAAGGGAGATCAGGCATTGCCATTACATTCACCGGCAGCGAACTTGCTGCAACAACGGCTTTGATATCGCCAGCCTGTGTGAGACAGGGCACAAATAAGCCATCAGCACCTGCCATCTGATAGATTTGGGCGCGCTTCACCGTTTCGGCGCAAGCATGATCTAAACCCAGTAAAAATGCATCGCAGCGGACATTGATAAACACCTCAACCTGACGTTGCCGCAATATATTGCGCACTGCCGATAATATCGCTGCAAATTGATCGACATCCACTAACGTTCGGGATTCATCAACACGGCTATCTTCAATATTAATTCCGACCACACCCAGCCCGGTCAATTGCTGTATATGATCGGCAATATGCTCCGGCTCACGACTATACCCGGCTTCAATATCCACACTGACAGGAAGCTTGCTGACTGCGGCAATGCGCCGAACCATAAAAACTAACTCAGCAAACGGCATTTGTTCGCCATCCTCATAGCCCAGCAGACTGGCGATGGCTGCACTGGAAGTCCCTAACGCCTGATAACCAGCCTGCTGGGCGCAACGGGCACTGGCAGCATCCCAAACATTTCCGATGATGAAAGGCGTCGTTTGCTGATGTAATTGTTTAAATTCTTGCATGATGTCTGTCTCCTGACTGGAAAACCACGAATGGGCCGGGCTGCTCCCTGCATGCCCATTTTGTTTCCGGTCGCGGTTCAACACCAACGATACAAATCGACTTTAAATATAAGAAAAACTTATAATATTGCACCCGAATACAGACAAGACGCCCCTATTTTGCTGAAAAATATCAATCTACTGGTCACCTTTGAATGCGCCGCCAGACACAACAGCTATAGTCTGGCGGCCGATGAACTCTGTATTTCCCAGGCCGCCGTCAGCCAACAAATGCGACAGCTGGAACAGAGTTTAGGATGCCGCTTATTTGTCCGGAAAGGCAAAAGAATGCTGCTGAGCCAACAAGGCCAAAGCCTGCTCAAGTGCGCGCAACAAGCTTTGGCCATCATTCATCAGGGGGTGAACCAACTTCATCAGGAAGAGATTGCTGGTGAGCTCACCATCAGCTCAACACAGGCTTTTACCACGCTCTGGTTGATGCCAAGGATGCAACGCTTTTCCGAACTGCATCCGGAAATCCAGATTCGTGTGATCTCGTCCGCGGGGTTTGATGATCTCAGACAAGCGCATATTGATCTGGCAATTCGTTTCGGCACGGAGGTGGAAAAATACACACAGGACAGCCTGTCCTGTGAGTACTTCGGTCAATCCGCCGTCTATCCGGTTTGCTCTGCGCAACTTGCCCGTGATCTGCCACTCAGCTCCCCCGACGATCTTCTGTCCACCTGGTTAGTCACTCTGGAAAACCCCGGCGCCTACGATTGGCAAAGCTGGTTTGAAAAAGCAGGAGTGCAGGCCAGTAACCAACACGCCAAGTGGACTCGGGTCAACAGCACAGATATGGCACTGACTGCGGTGTTAAACGGCCATGGCGTCACGCTGGCCGTACCCTATTTATATCAGAGCCAGCTTGACGCAGGGCAGCTGGTGATCCCTTTTCAGTTGCCTCACCCGAATCCGGTCAGGCGCTATATGGTCTATGACCCGAACTCAGCCAGACTGGCACGGTTAAAGGTGTTCATGGCGTGGCTGAAAGCTGAAATGGCCGGTGCTTAACCTACCGGACCGACTTGAACAGCCCAACCCAATGATTCTATCGGGCCCTTCCCTAGTCTCTGAGCTTACTGAGCAGATTCGCTTTCACCGCCGGCCACTCTCGGGCAATGCTTCCTGGATTCAGCGCCTGCAAGCGGCGCATGGCAGAGCATCATAAATCAATATGAACTAAGTTTCATTAATTCTGATGGCGAACGTTTTCTCGTGGTGACTCTGAGATCACCAGAGAACATCAGCACTGGTTTAACGATGACCGCTGTCGTACTGAAACGGTGAAAATAAAAAAGAGCCAGCTAGATAGCTGGCTCTTTACACAAAGACTGTCCCTGAACATCAGGCGACCAGCGCTTTGGGCGCAACACGCCGGAGCGTATCTGCCAGGCTGGCGTAGACTGCTTCTGTCCCGGAGTACCCCAAACTGAAACGCAGGGTATTTTTTGCCAAATCATCACTATACCCCAGCCCGGTTGCCACTTTCGACAAGGCTGATTTCCGGTCTGAGCAGGCCGAACCGGATGACACCATGATGCGGGCATCATCCAGAACCGTCTGCAAAGCTTCCCGGCTGACGCCGCCAATAGCACAGAAAGTCAGTCCTGGTACTCGCGGTGCCGCTTCGCCGATAATGACGGTTCCGGGAAAGTGGTGCTTCAGCGCTTGTTCAAAGCGTCGCTGCACCGCGGTAACTTCCGCCTGATTCCCCATCTGCTGTTGTGCAAGCGGCAAAGCAATGGCCATAGAAGCAATACCCAGATAATTCTGGGTACCTGCCCGCAGGCTGGATTCCTGTCCGCCGCCCAGCAACAGCGGGCTGAAATGCCAGGAATTTTTCACCAGCAGAAAACCGGTACCGGGTAAAGCGCCAAACTTATGACCAGAAGCGACGGCATAATCCACTTCGCTTCGCTCGAAATCAAACGACTGCTTGCCAATCAGTTGCGTGGTATCACACAGATATTCCGCATCATATGCATGGCACAATTCAGCAATCTGCTGATAGTCCTGAATCACCCCCGTTTCATTATGCGCAGCCATCACCGCCACCAGAACCGCTTTCCCCTGACAGGCTTTCAGTGCGGCCTGTAACCCGGCCAAATCCAGCAGCCCGTTTTGTTCATGCGCAAGGACAATAGAATCAGCACCTTTCGCACGACAGTAACGAATGTTTTCCAGCGTCGCAGAATGTTCATAGGGCGAATGCAGGATCACTGCATCCTGATAACTGTGGTGCTCAAAGAAACTGAAAAACACATTTCTGATCCCTTCGGTTGCACCACCATTGAAGATCAGCTGGTGGCTGTCACAGGACAATACCCCGCACAATGTCCCCCTCGCCATCTCAATCTCCTGAAACAATCTGTTTCCGATGAAATGATTCGAGTTCGGGTTGCCAAAACGTTGTTCTGAAAACTGCTTTTTCAGGTAATCAAAAACCTCGGGCTTGATCCAGTCAGACCCGCTTACATCCGCATTAATCATTTTTCCACCAATCGGTTTGGATCAGCCGATAGCCATCGACATGATTTTAATAGAACTCAGCAGCACGAAAATATTCACGCAACGCGCAAGCATCTTTTCGTTCAACCGAAAATACAGGTAGCTACCGAGCTTTGCGCCGACGAATATGCCCGCCACCAGATAACCACAGAGCGTCCAGTCCAGAGTGTCTGAAGCCGCACGTCCGAAAAACAATGAAAAAGAAGAGATAATCCCGATCACAGGCGCTGTCGCAATAGCCAGTTTGGGCAGGCAGCCGAAGAGAGCAATCATCACCGGCAGATAAATAAAGCCGCCACCCTGGCCGACAATCCCGCAAGTAAACCCCAGCAACAGACCCATGATCGGCAATACCACAGAATCTAACCGGATTTCGCCCAGCCACTTTCGCCAGAATTCCGGGCCTAAGGTCGTGATCACCACGGAACTGATCGCCAGCACAGAGAACGTGATTAAAATCACCTGGTCGGATAAATGAAACGTGAACAAAGAAACCGCCAGACTGGCGACGCCCATAGGGACGCCGAAACGGTAAATCAGATTTTTATCCCGTTGCTGATATTTTGAGTGATGAAACAGGGCACTGACGGAACCAAAGAAGCTCTGGGCGACCGTCAATCCGGTAATGGTCACCATCGGCAGTGCGATTCCGTTTAGCCAGGGCATGCAAATAATCAGTAAAGGTGCCAGCAAAATGCCGCCACCGATACCCAGTAAACCCGACAAACTGCCTGTGATGATCCCTAACAGGCCAACGATAATTTCCTGACTCATTTGATGATGATCTGCCCTTGCCCTGCGCTGATTGTCCCGATCACATAATGGTCAGACTGTTCCGCTTCAAACAGCGGCAGAATATGATCCCGATAGGTTTCCTCGTCGACGGTAAACAATAATCCGCCGTTCGTCTGCGGATCGTGCAGAATCAGACGAAGCGCATCGCTGATGTCGGATTCATATTTCACAAACCGGGCATAACGGCTGATATTGTTGTAAGTACCGCTCGGATTCTTCGTCACCGCCAGGCTCAGAGCTTCCACACCTTCAATGACAGGCACCGCATCCCCATCAATGCTGACGTTAAACCCAGTGTTGTCCACCAGCTCACTCAAATGTCCGGCGAGACCAAAACCGGTAATATCTGTCATCGCACTGACACCAGGATACTGAGCCAAAGTGTAACCAATCCGATTCACACGACTCATGATTTCGAGCGTTGACTCGGGTAACTCTGCTTCGCTCAATCTCCCCACTTTCAGGGCGTTTGAAATAATGCCAATCCCCAGCGGTTTGGTGATAATCACCAGATCATGATTTCGGGGGGTATTATTTTGCCGGATATGCGCATCCTCAACTTCACCAATCACCGCAAAGCCATACAAGGGCTGAGCATTTTTAATGGTATGGCCACCGACCACAGTTGCCCCGCATTCCGCCATCACTTCCTGGGCACCCTCAATCATTTTTTCAATGTACGGCATGGGGATATCATCGGGTGGAAAAGCCAGGATGGAATTGACAATTAAAGGACGGCCGCCGGTCGCATAAATATCACTCAGTGCATTGGCTGCAGCTATTTTCCCGAACAGATAGGGAGAACTGACGGTTGAACTAAAAAAGTCAGTCGAAAATAATAGCTTTTTACCACCGAAATTATAAATGGCGCAGTCATCAGAGGTTTCAAAGCCCAATAAAATATCGTTATTCTTAACGGTGTTTTTCTGCTGTGTTGTTTTCAGAATATTCGTCAGCATCTGAGGCGGGATTTTACATCCGCAGCCACCAGACTCTGAAAATTCCAATAAATTGCAAACTGACATATCAGACACTCCATGTTTTTATTGTTTCACGTTACAAATTATTTTCAGAATCATGACAGATTTGAGTCAGGAAATTTACACCGGTCAGATGACAGTTTTATTTCAAAAATACGTCACAGAAATGACAGAAAATAACAATAAAAACAATAAGTTAAAACAATTCTATCAATAGCATTCGGTTGAGCCGCACTCCGGCTCACTTTTCAGTACCATCCTTTGAGACAATCGGAAAAGAAAAAAGGAAAGTCACAGTAAAGTCACTTTCCTTTTTATTGCGGTCTGTCACATCAGCCAGTCTGCTGAATCAGGCTCAATGCGCTTGCGCTCGTTCAATTGACCTGATCAGTGCGCTATGGCTCACTCATTCGTCAATAAACTGCCAGGTATCCGCCCCATCAAACAACCGGATACGAATCGGTCTGATCTCCCGGGCTGAAAACATACTGTAATTTACTGCGAGCCGATCACTGCCGGAGGCTGGCTCCGAGGAATAATGTGTCACGCAGCCACAGCGTTTGCAGCGATGAAAATGAATGCACTTATCACCATGTTCATAATATTCAGTGCCGGACTCCCCCACCTGAATCTCCACCTCAGACTCAGCCAGATATCCCCACAATGCCCCATAACGGTGACAGAGCGAACAATTACAGCGCGTGGCGGTTTCGGTGAGCCGCGCAATGGTTAACCGGACATTGCCGCAATGACACTGGCCTTGATACATAACTGACTCTCCTTGTCTTGATTACATGCCGATGATGGCTTTACCCCGGCCAGTGCGCCAGCAGAAACTGCCAGACCGCCTGCGATGCTTTGGTCCGTTCGCCGACACAGACCAGCTGTATCGGGCTGCGCTCTGGATGGCGCCAGTCTGTCAGCACAGGCACTAACAGGTTCTGCTGACATTCCTGCTGCACGAAAGCAGGGTCAACCATCATAATCCCCAGCCCTTCACACGCCATATCCACCAAAGCCCGGCTGTTGTCGGTTTTGATTGCCGCAGTCACTTCGACCGTTTCTGTGTCGTCGTTCGCGTCCTGAAAAGGCCAGAAATTAAAGCGACTGGTCGTATTTTCAAACACCAGGCAATCGTGCTGCGCCAGCTCATGCGGCGCTTGAGGGCAGCCCCGCTCAGCAAGGTAACGCGGCGAGGCAAACCATCCCCAGTGCTTGTCTCCGATTTTTCGGGCAATCAGGGAAGAGTCCGGTAGCTGACCGATACGAATGGCAATATCAATTTTCGCATCCAGCAAGTCGACCGTCTGATCATCCAGACTCAGATCAATCACAATATCCGGATACGTCTGGCGCAGCTGTTTCAGTACCGGCACCACAAAGCGCTGCCCCATCAAAATACTGGCACTGATTTTCACCCGCCCTTTCGGCGTCTGTTGCGTTTCGTCAATGATCCCATGCAAGTTCGATAATACCGCCCTGAGATCACCAGTGCCCAGCAACAGGTTGCGGCCAACATCCGTCAGCTGCAGTTGCCTGGTGGAACGGTGCAGCAAAGGCTGACCAATAAACTGCTCGAGCTGGCGAATTTTCTTACTGACCGAAGATCGCGGTAAATGCAGTTCAGTCGCTGCTGCCTGAAAGCTGCCACGCTCTGCCACCAGATGGAAGACGTGCAGCAGCGGCAAATTAAGGTAAGACATATCCATCCCTGTGTGTTTATTTCCATTTTGGAACCAGTCTGTAGCCATATTGGTGTCTTATTGGCAACAGATCAAGCTGATACGCTGTCCACACAGCTAGAGATAAGCTCACAGACAGGAGAAATACCATGAAAGGAAAGACATTTTTAATCACTGGCGGTACAGCCGGTATCGGGCGGGCATTGGCGGAACATCTGGTTCAGTCCGGCCATCAGGTCATCATCACTGGCCGTGATCAAGCCAGAGTTGATACGGCAGCACAGGCCATTGGCTGCGCCGGGTATGTGGCAGACAGCGCCCGTTCAGAGCACATTAAACAGCTTGCGGCCACGCTGAAACGTGACAATATTCAGCTCGATGGCCTGGTGCTCAACGCCGGTGTTTTCTATCCCGAATCCATGCTGACGACCACAGAAGAAGCCTTTGATCTGACCATGGACATCAACACCAAAGGGCCATGGCTGACGCTGCAGCAGCTCCATCCGATCCTCAATAATCCTTCCAGCGTGGTGTTTGTTTCCAGCATTGTCGTCAACAAGGCGTTTGCCAACAGTGCGGTGTATTCTGCCAGTAAAGCCGCATTTGAAGCGATTGCCCGTGTTGCTAATCTCGAATTCGCGCCGCAGGGTATTCGGATCAATTCGGTTCGCCCCGGTGTCACCGCGACAGAGATTCAGTCTAAAGCCGGAATGACCACAGAGCAGCAACAGGCGTTGTTTACCTCACTGGATAACACGCCATTGGGCCGGGTGATGTCCGCAGAAGACCAAATCGGTGCCATTGAGTTCTTGCTTTCCGATCAATCGCTGGCCATGCGTAATGCCGTGCTGGACGTCAATGGCGGGTACGGGCTGTAAATAAGCCGGCCTCACCGGAAAAACAGCCCTCCGTTTTGCGTGATCTGTGTACTGCCCTTCAGCCATAGCCTGAAGGGCGTTTTCTTACCGGGTTTGTTTGATCACTGCTTTATCAATGACCATTTATGCGTATAATCGCCGCTCTGTTACGTCATACCAACGAGTGATGAGTCTCCAATGTCAAAATTTTTTTTCAAAGGCCGCAGGGATGTAATGCAAAACCATGCGCAGTCGGGCTATAACGTAAACCGTGGCGTCAAGGCAGGCACTGAAGAAGCGCCCGTTTCTGTCGTGGTGAACACAGAAGCACGTAAAGCGGAGATTGAAGCGCTGGTTGCTGAACACGCGCTCGTGGCCGATATTGTCGTCGATGCCACTCAGGAAGAAAACACGGTTGAGCTGGATACGCTGCTGAACAAGCCCGCCACCATCACCTTTGAAAAGACACCAAACCGCAACGATCCTTGCTCTTGCGGCAGCGGTAAAAAATTCAAAAAGTGCTGTGGCTAACGCGACCTGAGTCGCTTTGCCTGAGCATCTATACCAGAGCATCTTTCAGCGACCTGCCTATGAACGACAAAAACCTGATGTTCATACGCAGGCGGCTCCGCTTCTTTTTCAGCGACCTGTGGCTTTTTCAGCGATCTGTTGCGAATTTCTGCTTGTCTTCCAACGCTTCCAGCGCACGTTGCAAGGGTGACTCAAGCTGTTTGGGATGAGCCTGGGTCAGAGACACTGTGCTGCACGCCTGAAAATGACAAAACTGCGCGACAGCCGCAGCAAAGGCCGCAATCAGCGGCTCTTGATCAAAGCGATGGTTTTCAATATGCAGGGATTTGATTTCCAGGTGGCTGATTTTTCGGTGCGCCTTGCAATCCATCCGTCCGATGAATTCACCGCGATACAGTAGCGGCAGACAGAAATAGCCATACTTTCGTTTGGCTTCAGGCACATAGCATTCAATCTGATAATCATACTGAAACAGTACTTTGAGCCGGTCGCGCTGAATGACACTGTTATCGAAGGGCGAGAGGATCAACATTCGGTTGTTCAGCCTGGGGATCGGGCGTTCCAGTGCACCGGTTTCGAGCACAAACACCTCACCGCTGCTGACGCGCACCTGCTCTAAATCCTGTCGCGCTAACTTTTCCTCCACCAGCGCCTTAACCGCTTTGCGAAGATCATTGTTACGCCGCAGGTAGGTCAGCCCTTTGAGAGAAACAAAACCATGGCAGCGTAATTGCTGGTCCAGCAAGTGCGCGGCAAACTCTGCCAGGCTGGGCATGTGCGTATTAACATGGGAGGGCAGTACCCGCTCAGTTAAATCGTAGCTTTTCTGAAAACCCTCGCGATTACTGACCATCAGCTCACCTTCCATGTACAGCTGCTCGAGGGCTTTCTTGGCCGGCTTCCAGTCCCACCAGCCTGCCCGTTTGCCGGAATTGGTTTCCACATCACGCGAACGTATCGGGCCTTCGGCGCGAATGCGTGCCAGCAGTTCTGTCATGAGTTTGCTGTCGCGCTCTTTGTACCAATGCGTCTGGCCGCTTTGAATCGCGTGTTTGTAGGGCAAGGAGAAGCGAAAATCTTCAATGGGGATAAATGCCGCCGCGTGGGTCCAGTACTCAAAAATGTCGCCATCGAGCAACAGCTGATGAGTCATGTCCGGCCTGAAATTCGGTACCCGGGCGTGAAAAACATGATGGTGCGCGCGCTCCACCACAGAGATGGTGTCTATCTGCACATACCCTAAGTGGTTAATCGCTTTGCGTGCTCCGGCCAGGCCGCGTCCGTAAGGCTGAGCCTGAAGTAATCCCTGTGCAGCCAACGCCAGGCGCCGTAAACGCACCAGATCCTGCGGCCGTTTTATTTCTATCACTGTCATCCTTCCCTAACGTGTGATTTCACTGCCTTATCGTATCAGGATCAGCGCCCGATATTGAGAGTGATGAAGCACTATCAGCAATGATGGCTTTCGCCGGTTGATAAATCCCGCCATCAAACTCAGCACTTAGTTATTAGGACTCAGAACTTAGCACTTAGTCCTCAACATAAAAAACGGAAGGCAAAGCCTTCCGTTCGATTTATGTAACAAGGTAAAACTTTGCTTATACCAGCTCGGCCAGCATGGTATCTGAGTATTCGGTCAGTGCTTCACCGGCCCGGACTTTGGCAACATAATCCGGATTGGCAATCAAGGGACGACCAATCGCCAGCAAGTCGAACTTGCCGCTGGCAATCGCCTGACTGCCGCTTTCCGGCGTAAAACCGCCCACGCCGACCAGCGTCTTGCTGTAACGCGAGCGCATATACTCAGAAGCCGTGCCGCCCAGATAATCAAATTCCATCTGGTCGTCAAACACGCCCACATGCAGGAACGCCAGATTGCGGGTTTCCAGCTCACCCAGCAGATAGTCAAACACTTCGCGATCGCGGGCATCGGTATCAATATTGAAGTAAGCCCCCGGCGACAGGCGCAGTGCAGTACGGTCTTCACCAATGGCATTCACCACCGCATCGACCACGGCCAGCGGGAAACGCGCCATGTTTTCTGGGCTGCCGCCAAATTCATCTTCTCGTACGTTGCTGCTGTAGTGCAGGAACTGATCAATCAGATAACCGTTCGCGCCATGGATCTCGACACCGTCAAAACCCGCTTCCAGCGCATTGATCGCCGCCTGCGCATAATCGGCAATCAGCTCTTCAATCTCTTCCTTGCTGGCCGGTTTGGGCACGACATAAGTCAGCTCACGCATCCGCGGCACTGTGCCTTCCACACCCAGCGCAGAAGGAGCCAGCACATAATCGCCGCCGAAGAAATGGGGATGCGCCACACGTCCGGTGTGCCATAACTGAGCAAAGATTTTGCCGCCGTTGTCATGCACTTTATCGGTGACGTTACGCCAGCCCGCAATTTGTGCCGGCGTGAACAGCCCTGGCGTGTTCGGATAGCCCTGCCCGTCCGGACGGATGATAGTGGCTTCACTGATAATCAGACCAATATCCGCACGACGGGCGTAGTAATCGGCCATCGCCTGAGTCGGCACCAGCTCATCATCCGCCATACAGCGGGTTAAAGGCGCCATCAGAATGCGGTTTTTCAGTGTGATAGAACTATTCAGTGCGAGAGGTTGAAACAAATTTTCCATTAGGGACACCCTGTGATCATTTCTTGAACGCCCATTCAAATTAGTCGATCTTGAATGCGCGTTCAAGTATTTTTTGAATGCACATTCAAGATCGGATAAAATCCCTGCAGGCCATATGGATAAGAGAAAATTAATGCGCAGCGCCGAATTTGACCGCGAAACGGTGTTACATTCCGCGATGGATGCCTTTATCGCCAAGGGTTACAGCAAAACCAGCATGCAGGATCTCAAGCAGGCCACCGGGCTGCATCCGGGGTCGATCTACTGTGCGTTTACCAATAAGCGCGGCTTGCTGGTAGCGGCACTGGAGCAGTATCAAAAAGAACGGGATCTCGCGTTTCAGGCGCTGTTCGACAATCAACCTTCTGCGCTGGCGGGTATTGCAGCCTATCTGGAGCAAATGGTGATCGAATGCGAGCAGGAAGAGATTAAAGATTGCCTGTTGCAAAAAGCCCTGAGCGAACTGGCACAGGACGATAAAGAAATTGAGCACCTGATCAGCCACAAGCTGAAAGACTGGGAACAACGCTTCGCCTGCAAATTTGCACAGGCCATTCGCGATGGGGAAATAGCGGGTAACCGCAGCGCGGAAGAATTAGCCCGCTATCTGGTAATGGGCATTTACGGCATTCGCGCCTATTCTCACACCTGCCCCGCCCCCGGGGTGTTGCGCGAGCTGAGTGAAGAGTTGTTGAGAAATATTCGGGGACGATAATGTCTGATTGAGGGCAAATCCTGTTTCTGTCCAATGCTGAAAACAAGATCTGCCCCAATCTGAACGAATACCGCTCAATTCGCCCGGAGAATCACTATCAACCGGGGTTGCCGATTAACGCCAAGGTGCTGTTGATTTCATCCTGCTCATAACCCTGCTGCATCAGTTCATATGTAACCTGCTCGCGCAACTTTTCTGCAGCTTCACGGTTGCTATCCAGCCATTGCGCTAACCCATAATCCTCACACCAGTCGCGGACACTCTCCGCCCAGCACTCGCCCCGCGCATGAGTCAGTCTGGCTTGTATCACCGGCAGGAAAACCTCAAAGCCGCCGTAAATACCCTCTTTGTATCGGCAATAATGATCAAACAGATCATCAATTTGCTCTCCGGTCCCTTTGTACTCAGTGATGACAGACAAAGCTTTCAGGTATTCGACATAGAGCGGAATATAGCGGCTGTGTGCTTCGGCCAGCATACCGGCGGCATAATGACCATAAGGCAGATCTTCGATGTAAAACGCCGAACTGACCTGATTGTCCTGATACCAGCGAATCTGATCTTTCAGATAGGTTTCCAGCACTTCCCAGGCACCCAGCGCTTTGGCTTTGTCGAACAGGCAGTAAGGAATCGCAGAACCATAAATTTTAGGCTTTTTCAGATTGAGCTGTTCGAGCAGGCTTTTATCCATGGATTGCTCCAACTGGCGGATCTCCTGTCCCATGAATCGCAGTTCAAACCGTTTTTCGTAGTCGTAACAAAGAGGATCCGGTGAGACACGCGCATCAGGATGACGAAGCTCTTCCTGCCAGCGGCTCAGCGCTGCTGCCATTGCCGTTGGAGAGTCAATACCGGCAATCCGGCTGAGTTCCAGCTGATAAAGCTCATGGCGCTGCAGATACAGCGCTTGCAATAACTCAGCCTGGGAATGTTCTCTCAGGAGTGCCTGCTGCGCAGGATCCTCAATGTTCAGCATCTCTCTGATTTCATCAACACGCTCTTTGGCATCCGCTTCACTGCGATTATAACTCTCGGCATCAGCCTGAACGGCAGCGATGAAATCATCCACTTTATTGTTCTGATACAGCCAGTCACGGATTGGAAGCACCTCACACCAGTGTGCAACATCCTCCCAGCCACACTGGTCTTCAGCATACGTCAGACGGGCAAGAATGATCGGATAAGTGTCTGCAGTGATCCCCAGCTCAGGGATGATCTCGCGCAGAAATTCACCCACAGTTTCCTCTGGCACAGCCAGACGGTGTGTGGTCAGGTACTGCGCATAAAGCGGACCATAACTTGCGTCATGGCGCAGCAAGGCTTCTGCGGCGTAATTGCCATAAGTTGTCTGATCAACATACCAGGCGTTCCCTTCGCTGTTTTCATCCAGCCACTGAATTTGGGCTTTCAGATAACGCTCCAGCGCGTCCCAGCATTGCAATGCCTCCGCTTTTTCGAACAAGGCATCCAGATAAGTATTGATATCCAGATCATAATAATTACCTTCCGAGACAGCGAAGCTGTCCATCGAGTCGGTAAAGTAGCTTTCGACCTCTGCCTCCAGGGCCAGATGCGCTTCGGTTTTGAACCGTTGACGAAAGCGCGAGGTGTAATTAATGCTGGCAATCTCCGGATCAATATAAGCCTGATGGCTTTCGTTCAGCCACTCATCAAGCAGCTCGCCAATCTGCGCCTGGCTCTCAGCTTCATGTACCCGATCAATCTGGTGCTGGTAAGCGTCCCTGGCTTCTTGCTCTTTGACAGCGAGTTGCGCCAGCAGCTCAGCAGGTATGCTGGCACGTACTTCATTTTTAGAACGCCGGGGAGCATCATTGTCCTCTTCGTCTTCGTCTTCGTCTTCGTCCTCATCCTCAAACTCAAAATCTTCTTCGTGGCAGGCCATCGTGTCAGGCAGAGACTGATAGAAGCTGTCCCATTCAGGGCTATTGCCGTGGCGTGATTCCAGCAGGCGGATTCCCTCCCCGGTAAAAAACGCTTCATGATCCGGGTCGATGGCATTCAGGTAACGACTAATCAGCGGCAGCCAACGACTGTCAGATAAGCCAAGATGCAGTGCGCAATCTGCCAGTGCCGGTTTTTCATTTTCACTGAAACAATAATCAGCGCCTTCGTAAGCGATAAAACTGTTCAGAATATCTGCCATCAATTCTGCAGCTGATTCAAAAGGCAGCTGTATCACTGTGCTGAAAAACTGTGCTTCATTCCAGACTTCTTTGCCGTCTGTAAAAGCGAGGATCAGGTGATTGCCGGTACAAAAGTTCGCCATATCACTGCATTTCAGCGACAGGTAATAGAGCGCAGCCCCCAGCGCCTGTTCAGAACCGAAATCGGCAACTCTGGTCTTTCGCTTTCCCAACAGCGCCAGATGCAGTTTCTGCTCGTCACTTTGCTTGTGCGGCTGAGACCAGTCATCTCCCCAGTCACAGACCTCTTCCTGCACCGCAGACCAGTCCTCAAGCTCTGCACTTGGACTTGTCATTGCCAGAGCGGCCAGCTGTTGTGTCGATAACCTCAGGGTATATAAATCATGCCAGCCGCCCAGCAGAATCCTCGGCTTGGTCGGAGAAGGCATCGCCTGCAGCAGGCTTGTTTCACTTCGAGAAGTACAGCCTCGCTTGAGATCCACGTTATCGGCAACGGCAAGAACAGGAGAACGCCATCGGCCATCCAGGGCCGTTTTGCGCACGGCATGATCTTGCCAGCAAACCCAGAGGGCATCGTCCTGCTCACTGAACTGCAAACTCGTGATGCGTTGGATAAATGCGGCCTGATCTCTTTGATTTTCCGGTTCAAAGCGACCGCCCAGCTCCTGTACGGTATAGCAACGCACAGGTATCCGAAACATCAGCTCTTGCACAGGTAACGGCGCTTCTCCTGCTGGCGGAATACGGTTCAAATCAATCAGGTTTACCTGCTGGTGGTAGCCTGGCTGGCCCATGTCGTGATCGGCTGCCGTTTCAATCGCCATGCCGGGCACTGCCAGCAGACCACGTTTGATATCCACGGCAATACAGCACTTCTCCGGGTTCCACTTCTTCGGCGGCGTCTCCAGCCGCTGAACACGAATACTGGCCTTCCCCTGGGGCAGGTTCAGATCGATCCGCATCAGAAACTGCAGCGGACGGTTTTTCAGGTCGGTAAAACTGCGCTCACCGCAGGCATAAAGAATCAGACTGTTGTCCGGCCCCGCGAAGAGAAAGTCATCAAATTGAATATCGTACAGGGGCATCAGATTGCCCGATGGATCGTCTTCGTCAGCAGAACAATCCAGCTCTATCGGATAAGAACGACTCAGTTTGGTGCCGGTAAACTGCCAGAATTCCACTCTGTGGTTGTCAGCCCACTCCGGTTCAAACAAAACAGCCAATGTCCGGCCATCAGAGAGAATGACCGCCCGGATATTATCGATGCCGTAGTCATAAATAAAATCTGCCTGGTGATTTTTCTCATCCACCAGATATAAACAACCACTACGGTCATATGCGATACGGCACCGCTCATAACCGGGTTCGGCACTGAAAAAACCGGTCAGATTGATATTACCTTTGGCTTTCAGCAGCGCGGTGGCCCAAACCAGATTTAAATTCGCTTCATCGTTATTCGGGCTGAGGTAATAAACCCGTGGCGCACCATGTTCAGGATCGATATAGATCAGTTCTTGCTTCCCGCTATCCGGATCAAGGCCCGCATTAATAAAGTTACTCATGATTTGTTCCTGCTTACTTTTTTTGCACCCATTTTTATGCCGGATGCGAGATAACAACATTCTCTTCATCGATCAGCCGAACTGACGGAGGGGTTCTGTAAAAAGAATATCTTCTTGGTAATAAGTGCACTGAAAGGTGAGCATATCTGAATTTTCTGTCTTCATCAGACTGGGGGCCATCAAAGTTTCTTTTATTGGATCGCCATACCAATAGTGAATGGTAAACCTGACCGAATGAGCGACACATATTAGGGTTCACGTTCAGTAAATCTAATACCAGATATTCCCATAACGTCAGAGCATTGCGTGAATCATAATATTGCGGCATGTTCGATTGCAGCATTGAGCCCGCTCTGCAAGCTCGAGTGAAATAACAACAGGACCATTGTCGATACAAAGCTTATTGGAGGTTCTGTTCGGATTACATATGGCTACATCGCCACTATGCCAAAGATTTCCCTGAGTACGTAACCGACCAGAAAGGCCAGCGAGGCGGCGACGCCACCGGTGAGAAGCGTGCTGATTCCGGCAAAAAAGACGGGCTTGGCGAAGAGCCGGCTTTTTAAAGCGCCAATTGAAAAGAACATGAGTGCGGCAAGACAGGCGCTGCCGGCAAACTGCACAGACTTTTCTAAGTCGGGGATCATGAAGGGTATTAACGGCACAGAGCCAACAAGAACAAACGACACAAAAGTGGCAATGGCTGCCTTGACAGGATTTCGGTTGGTCTTTTGCACCCCATGCTCCTCAATAAGCATGGTATCAATCCATAACTGCTGATCGGCGCTGATGGTGTCCACAATCTTTTCCAGCGTCCCCCCGGAGAAGCCTTTATTTTTGAATATTTGCCGGATTTCTTCCCTTTCGCCTTCAGGTATCTTTTCAATGTGATCTTGTTCTTGATCGCGAAGGCTTTTAATAAATTCGCCCTGAGTCTTAATCGATTCATAGTTGCTGACAGCCATACTAAAACCATCGGCGATCAAATTTGCAAACCCCAGAACCAGAGCAACAACAGGCGAAAAGCCCGCGCCAACCACGCCAGAGACCACAGCAAAGGTGGTTACGCAGCCATCAATACCACCTAGAACCACGTCTGAAGCAATATTTTCCTTCGCGGGTATTTTAAGCCTTTCTCTTATCTCTTCCGGTCGATGCTCTCTGGAGAGTTTTTCATTGCTTTCATCAGCCATGCACCTGCCACCCCATCCGATTCTGCAATGCCTCACGTATCGCAAGCGTTGCCCGTAAGACTTGCTCAGTAAGAATAGACCAGGCCATTGTTTCATGCTGTCGGGGTCATGTATCGGGGTAATTGCCGGGGTCATGCGGCCGGGTAAGCCAGCTCAGATAGCTGCCACAGTTCAGAGGAAATATCAGAGGAAATACGATGCGTCGCGTGTGCGGTATCGCTGCTCGGAGATGGTGACAAAGGAAGTAATGACAAAGACAACGCAAGCGGCAAACACTTCGCTGGGCCGCTTGCGATGAACAGAAGGCAAAATGGACACTACAAGCTGAGGTTAGTCGTAAACAGGAGCGTCAAAGTTGTACCCTTCATCGGAATAAGCGGTCACGATTGCATCGTCAACCAAGCCTGATTCTGCTTTCACCTGAGTTTCGAAAAAGTGTTGAATTTGTTGCCGGCGACCATGCGCAGACCAGTCTTCTGCACTTGCCCAGATTTCGTTAAACACGATGGGATAGTCGTTTCTCGTCGCACTCGGGTGGTCGATCTGGCGGGTCAGTGTGTATTGAACGCAGCCTTGCTCGCGAAGCGAATCCGGCTCCAGTGCTTTCAGCACGTCAAACAGTTCGGCTTCTTTGCCTGCTTTGGGTTTAAATTGTGCCAACACATAAACGCGACTTGTCATTCGATTTCCTTTCTATTTCTGAACGTTAAGAGGATGTCGTCAGCAAACGATAGCATAGAAGTGAGAAAGTTGAAGGCCGCCAGGTGCAATGTGGAGAAATGGCGTCAAATCGCGAACCAAGCGGAGTCATCCAGCTTCAGTTCATTGATTGACGCCATCTTCAGTCTGTCCTGAACAGAACAGAGTAAGCTATTGATTTATCATTACGCGCCGGATTCTTAATCGCTAGCGTTGGCACCTGACTGGCGCTGAACAGCGGATAAAAATTGACGAAGGACTTCGTCTTTACATTCCCGGAAGTGCTTGTTGTCTGGCTTGCGGAAAAAGGCGCTCAGTTCATGCTTGCTTAAGCTCACACCGACAGTCTGCAACATCTCAAGAATATCTTCCGCTTTTAAATTCAACGCAATACGTAATTTCTGGAACACCATATTGTTGTTCAGGTGATCTTCCGGTTTGGGTTGCTCGCCATCACGCTTACCCCGTTTGAAATTGATCAGCCCATTCAAAAACACGGCTAATTCTGTATCAGTAAGCTTGATAGACGTCTCGGCGGCGTCTTTTTCTAACCAACCCGCAACCTGCTCTTCAGTTGCACTGAAATCCGCCATCGCGAAGATTTCAATCATAGTATTGTTTTTAAAATCAAAGGTATCACGTACACGACGCAAGATATCATTATTGGTCAAAATAGATCCTAGTCTTAGGTATGCCATGGCAATCAACACGATTGCTGGAGAGCGGTGATTTTACCAGACTTGCGAGCCAAGCCCTATCAATTGCTCATGTCGCCGTAAAGCTTATTTTCCACTCGCACTGAGCAGCAACTTCAAACTGGCGGCCCCGAAAAACAAAGCAAACAGACTTTCAAATACCTTTTTGGACTTGAGGTAAAACTGCCGAATCCTTGTGCGGGAAAAAAAGCGCTCCGTAGCCCAGAAAAACGGATGCACTGACCAATCCAACCACAAGAATGACAGAGATCAGATCTACCGGCCTGGCCGCTGCTGGCACGCCCATGGAATACAGAGCGCCAAAAAACAACACAGCTTTGAGGTTCGTCAGATGAATCAGCAGACCTTTGACATAATTACCCTTTACTGTGGATATCCGATGCTCAGGCAGTGTAAACGATGCCGAGTTCAAGGCAGACCGCAACAACTTCCATGCTAAATACAGCAAATACAACGCCCCGCAGTACCTCAGCGTTTCAAAAAGCCATACATTCGTATGCATTAAGGCTGCCAGACCAAACGCTGCGAAAGCAGACACTACAATGAGCAGATAATTAATCTTTTCCATTGTTTTCTGACTCTCTGTTTGGGCATCCGAGTTCACGAAATTGAAAAGTATTTCATTTTTTTTGTTCACCACTCGATTTTGCGAAGTAGTAAGCAACGCCTACCGCAGCAACCGTTTCTCCGTATGGCTTTAATAGGTTTATTGTTTCTAAAATATCCTCAATTGTTCCACCAAATAGCATGAGTATCGGCGGACATAAAACCCATAACCCAACAGTTAATATTGCAAATGTAAAAATCTCGATAGATGTTTTACTTTCAATATCAATTACCTTTGCCTGGCCAAAATAAAACGCTGCTATCATTGCGATAAGAGGCAAGTAAATCTCGATTAATTCATTGATAGTCGCCCTAACTGCTTCACCTGCAATCGCCCCGCCCCTACCTACGATAAATAACACTAGAAACGACATTACAGTCGAGCCAAGAACCATCAGCATCAGCGACCAACGGCCTTTTGAAGAAGCTATATCCTTGATCACTGGCATCTCCTATTTATAAACAACCCTTTCACTTCTTCAAGATTATTGGGCGTATATGATCCGTCTGGTTCGACAGTTCGCCATGTGCGCTCCCGTATTCCCTTTGACTCTACAAGCCAAGTAACTGAAGCACTTACGCACTGGCTATTCGCAGTATTACTCTCTCTCATGCTTACCCTGTAGGCCGTTCTTCTAACCCTTCTATCTTCTCGAGTCTTAGGTTCGGCGAGGTATGCAGTTATGACATAACTATGAGGTTCTTGAATTTCTTGCCGATATGGAATGCCCTTGTCTGTAAAGAAATTTATCGTTGCTTGACGAGTTTCTTCTCTTGTTCCTGCCACTCGATAATCCAAACCTACTTCCGGAAAATCGATGACCTCTGGTGGCCTTGAACTTGTATCAACCGAACTACAACTTGCAATAAGAATGGTCTGGAAGATCAGTAGAAAGTATTTTGAAATTTTTCCCATGGTCGTAGGTTTCTCCTTGATGGCCTACGAATGTATGGCCTCCCTCCTCAGGCTTAACCACACTCGGTAAATCTGATGGCGAAATCATCGGAGGAAACCATGCCACATTCTATTAATTACATTCATTTAGCCCAATACAGCTTCAGCATTCACTGTGAAAATCGCCAAGACAAAATGTTGATTCACATAACACTCTCGCGCTCGAAAGCCAGAAAGGCTTTCTCAATATTACTTGACCGCTAAAGTGATCCATAAGCAATGAAAGTATCGTCCAGAAATCAATTCTGGTGCCATGATCATTCGTTATGTCATACCTCGAAGTAATAAAGCTAACTTGCAAGTGTTCTCCTGAAAACCAGTTTAAACCCTGCACCCCAACCAGGGTTCCAAAAGCAGCACCATGAAATTTACGACACATAGAGCAATAACAGTTCGCAGCCTGTTCACTGAAACCGTTAACAGAAAACTGAACGCCCCGGCACAAGCAAGACCCTTGGTATCTGTTACTCATCTCACGTTTCTCTCCATGTTGTATAACGAGTGGCATCGCCCTCTCTTCAAACTTGACTGCACTGGAAATGTCATGCGTTAACAGCCCCTTTTGTCTTCGATAAATCTCATATGTATTCGGTGCCAGCACGCGCTCTTCTTGTGGGTTCTGTTTCATGCAGATAACGCGTCAATGTATCTTTTGGACGCTCAAGACCATTTTCGGCTAACACTCTTGAAGCCATGCCTCGGTGGTTACTGCCATGGGTCAGTAAATGCAGCAAGATTTCTTCAACGGTGAGTTGTCCGAAGGCACCATCTATAAACTTAAATGAAACAATGCGCTTTAGTTCTTCCGGCGTAGCTGACTGCGTATAATTGACAAGCCATGAGTCATGCTCATTCATGGTCTGACGCAGTTCGGATATGGAAGGGGTTTCTACTGTATTATCGTCACTGTATTTTTCAGGTTCACCGATAATTCGACTGATGAACAGACTATCGACAACGGTGGTATGATTTAAAATCCGAACGAAAAAAGTGGCATCAACTTCCGGTAATTTTGAAAATTGCAGCTCTCCTAATTGAAGCAGCTCAGCATTGGCCCATTGTTTATATTGAAACGCTTTAGAAAACTGCATTTTTTCTCCGAAATATCTCAGATCATGACATTGTTACTGACAAAGACAGCGCAAACCCGCGATTACATCTAAATCGCTTACTCTGTATTATTGCTGCCCTGATTACACACTTTCTTTGGCACATAAAATGGCAGCCGCAATTGCTGTTTTTGCTTGTGGGCTATTTTTCCAGCACGTTGTTCGTAACATGGAAGCCACCATTTCAGCGATATCATCGACCTGATAAGTCGCCAAATCAGACAATGTGTTGATACCAATTTCCTCAAACCTTTTGATGACAGTCGGGCCGACGCCTTTCACAGCCAAGAGCACTTCTCTTTCTCGATCAGAAAATGTCATACAATTTCCTTATTCATATATGACGAATGACATGGGTTTCCCTCAACAGGCTTTGTCACACTCGGAAAAACTGATTACCTAATCAATCGATGCCACTATGTCAAAGTCTACCTAGGGTATTGATTTAACCGAATATATTTCGTGTCCACAGTGAATTTCGCCAGACAAGAGATTATTCAAAAAATATCCCGTTCGAAAGTCTTTGAGACATTTACCAATATCCCACCCGCGATTATCAGGATGGAAGCCTGCGGAGCATCTCTTTACAGGACCAGAAATTAGAGTAAAACAATCAGCATTGCCGACCACCAGCGCTCAAGCAAGCAAACTTATTTCTTTAATAGTACTTTATCGGACTTGTTCAACACCCGATAAAGTGTCGGCTTCGCAATAAACATCCTTCTTTTTTAGGCGTACTATATTTGGACTGCATCCGGCACATCATAAATATTATCTGTTATCTCACTCATTAAGCGATGATCTAAAAGGACCTGTAATATTGTACTAACTGTATCCGCACATGGAATAATGGTGTTATTAACTGTATCAAATTTAAGCCCCCATCCTCTATATGCATTCACAGAAACTAGGTTGGTCATAAAGTTTGGCCGATTATAAATACCTTTACTTTCAATGACCGCCATTCTTCTCAATTGTATTGAGTTAGAACCTACATAATCAATGATAGGTTCTAGATTGGAAAACAAATTGACAAATTCTGGACTTGATTGTAACTGAGAAAAAACTTGATTATAAGCTTCACGATACTTCATTGATGACTCAAAGCCACGCTTATTAGCTATAAATGCCGTATTATTAATCACATAAAAATCAAAGTTCTTTTCTATCGAAAAGCTATTATCTTCCACCCCTGACAACTCACCATTTGAGAAAATCATATTAATATATCTTTTCGGATAGGAGGTTTTCCATGAAGAGGTAGATCTCTTTACTCCATATACAGTGACACCATTCGAGATAAATTTAACAACATAACCTGAAGCACCTTTCAAATCCTTACTGTCATTGATTCGGTGTTCTGTTTCCAAACGATCAACAAGCACTTTTAAGCTTGAAAAGTTTGTCACAGTGGAATCTAAAGTAAGGCAACTATTTTCATTTGTTTGTGCAATATACGAATACGGAGAGTGTTCTGTTATTCTTTTTATTTCCGTATTTACAAATGACTTTAATTGCTGGTTAAGCCTATTTTCCGTTTGTACATAAAACGACCTGAACTTTGCAGAAGTACTACTATCCTTGAATATCCATAGGTGTGTGTTTGCCTTAGCAAAGTCAAATGTTTTTAATTGCTGAAAATCAGTACTCATTAACTAATATCCTTTAAAATGTAAAAATCTTGAATGGATTGAAACTTGTAATGGCCAGGAGATAGAGTTCCTTTTTTAAGAACACGTACATCTCTTTCTTGCCCGTTAATTTGAACTTTAGCTTCGTATAACTTCCAGCCAAACATTAACAGGAGTGGGTTCATAACTATCTGACCTGATTTATATGTAATTGCAAACATCCAAAGCAAGAAAACCACAAAACCTAGCATTTTTTCCGGAGCGTTATAGCTTATACCCATGAATGAAACCACGTACGGAAATACATAATTTATAATATCATTAGGAATCGGCTTAGAACTTTTCACTTCACCATGAAATGGAAAGTCCACTTTATTCAAAGACACATTAGAAATAACTACTGAAAAAACAGTAACAACAATAAAAATTATAGACAGATAAGGATGTTCAAACGGATTAAATATACAGTCATCTATTATTGATAAATCACAAAATCGATTACCCCACCATGCAATAGGAATATCTTGTACAGCTAGAATTAAAGCTAACGGCAAATATGATCCCAAAAAAATTATGAATCCTGCTATAAGTTTAAACTGCATACATTAAATCCATTATGATAACCTGATTAGATCTAGTTTAAAGGGGACAAGCGTCTAGCTACACGGTACGCGTCGGTTAGCTTTGCTTGTTAGCAGCCTAGACTGGTACGGCTTGCCGCACTAGCAGCACCTAACAACAGCAGACTGCTTTTAATTAAAAACTACGCCAGCCAGTTTCGATACTGCGAGTCAACCGAAAACTGGCAATCGAAATCCAGAAGAACAACGCTACCACTTCAATCTGTCTATGACATTGATTTAGCAAACATATCTTTTGTATCCACGATGAGATCACTAGATAAAATGCATCTATCTATATAGACAGGTTTGGCTTGCGGGAAAGCATTGCGGTACCAATCTAGCCCGGCTTGCACGTCTGGGACATGCACTAACAGCGCTGAAGGTGTCATCCCGATCCCCCACGGTTCAATACATGCTCACGGTGAAAGACGCTACCGCCCCTGACAATGAAGTCACGTAAGCAGGGTATTTTCGTTTGATGAGTCAGACATATTATTGGCATATGGGACAGGTTTCACTAAAACATGACATTGCAGTGTCAACTTTGTGGTTTAGGGCAAGTTTCGCGGGGAGGTGATAAAAACAGTCAATCAAGAAACAGCCAGATTATCCGGTATTAGCCTGGCTGAACTTGTGCGCTTGCGGCAAGTAACCACGCCCGTCTGCTTGTCAGAGATGAGCCATAGCATTGCATTTATTGAGGGGGGACTCGCACGGGAATTGTGGTCTTTTCCCGTATTCAGAGGACGCTCAGCGCGCCCCCCGGAGATTTCAGCGCGTTATGAATTCAATCAGAAACTGCTGTATTGCCGTATTATGAACGCCCCTGCTGATGTTTCTCTTTATCCGCATCAGGATGCGTTAATTGCTCTTGTGACGCTTCTTTCGGAACAGCACTTTTCTCCGATGAATCTGACGTTGCTTTTACATCCTCGGTCAGCTGATCCTGCTTGCCATCATTAATGATCATCTGATCCTGCTTGCCATCATTGATGATCAGCTGTGTCGTCCCTGTTTGATCAGCCGCCGATGCAAAACCGGACAAGGTCATAGATAACGCTGTCAGCACGACACCCAGAGCAAATCCATGTTTCGATTGAATCTGACTCATCACTTGTTCCCTTTTTAATTGATTGTTGGTACGGAGATAAATAAGCGCCTGGCATACTTGCATAATGTTTAGGCTAAGTCTGTCGGAATGAATACACTAAATATCTGTTTTGGGACTTGGCGCGAGTTCATGTGTAAAAACAGCAAATAAAAAAACAGCCAGAGCAATCTGGCTGTTTAGATATTTAACTGTTTAAAAGCAGATAAAGCAGGAATCAGTCTTTGTAGTCGGCGAAGTCGCCGGCACAATCGACCAGCTGTTCACGGGTCATCATGAAGACGCCGTGGCCGCCGTTTTCGAATTCCAGCCAGGTGAACGGAATGTGCGGGTACTGCGCTTCCATGTGAATCATGGAGTTGCCGACTTCACAGATCAGAATCCCGTCGTCGGCCAGATAGTCCGGAGCATTGGCCAGAATGCGGCGCACCAGATCCAGGCCATCAAAACCGGCAGCCAGACCCAGTTCCGGCTCATGACGGAATTCTTCCGGCAGGCTGTCCATGTCTTCCTGATCCACATAAGGCGGATTGGACACTATGATGTCGTACTTGTCTTTGGGTACGTCACGCAGCAGATCCGAATGCAGCGGGATCACCTGCTGTTCCAGACCGTGGTCGTGAATGTTCTGCTCGGCCACGGCCAGGGCATCGGTCGAGATATCCACCAGATCCACTTCCGCTTCCGGGAACGCATAGGCACAGGCGATACCGATACAGCCGCTGCCGGTACACAAGTCCATGATACGGGTGGGTTCACGGGTCAGGAAAGGTTCGAAGCCGTTATCAATCAGCTCGCCAATCGGTGAGCGTGGCACCAGCACACGCTCGTCGACGAAAAATTCCAGGCCACAGAACCAGGCTTTATTGGTCAGGTAAGACACAGGGGTCCGTTCAGTGACACGTCTCACGACGCGCTCTACAATCGTTCGGCGCTCGCTGCTGGTCAGGCGCGAGAAGCGCGCGTCAGCCGGAATATCAATCGGCAGATGCAGGGTCGGCAGCACCAACTGCACCGCTTCATCCCACGCATTGTCAGTGCCATGGCCATAAAACAGACCTGCATCGTTGAATCGGCTGACGGTCCAACGTAGCATATCCTGCAGTGTGTGAAGTTCGTTGACAGCTTCGTCGACAAAAATCTTATCCAAAATAGCCTCCAAATGGCGCTACAATACCGCGATAAAGTAGTTGGAAATTCATTATGAGTAAAAAAGACCCTGCACTGGAAGAGGACGATTTCTCGCTCTTTCAGGATGCAGTGAAGGGCGTTAAAAAGTTGTCGCATGATACCATAATCACTTCACGCCGACAGAGCCCGAAGACCGATAAGCGCAATGTGAGTGCCAAAGAGAGCCATAATCACGAGTTTTATTTCTCTGACGAGTTCGAACCTCATCTGAGCGAACATGGCCCGATGCAATATGCCCGATCCGGCGTCTCCAAGTATGAAGTGAAAAAGTTACGGCGCGGTGTCTATGTGCCGGATATTTTTCTGGATATGCATGGCATGACACAAAAAGAAGCCAAACGTGAGCTGGCGGCGATGATTGCAGCCTGTATAAAAGACGGGGTGTCCTGCGCCTGCGTGATGCACGGTATCGGCAAGCATATTCTGAAGCAAAAAGCACCGCTCTGGCTGGCTCAGCACCCGGATGTGATGGCATTTCACCAGGCGCCGCTGGAATTTGGTGGCGCCGGTGCACTCTTGGTGCTGATTGAAGTGCCCGAGCGGTAGCGCGCATTACCACCCGGAACGACAACGTGTCAGGCCGTTGCGCCTGACGCCTCGCTCAGCAGATCTGATCTGATCAATACACAGTCTGAGACAATGCACCGACGTTAACCACCTGTCCGTCCTGGATCAGGGTGACTTCGCCGGTATCACACACCTGCATCCGTACTTTTACCGAGCCTTCGTTGTAATAGTGCTCACAGTTGCCATTACGAGCACTGTCGATACGGGAAAAAATGGTGATACCGCCCGGATTCAGCATAGAAGGCGGGCTAACGAAAGTTAAGGTGCTGCCGGTTTGAGAAATATTCATCTCTTCTCTCACGCCATTTGCCCATTTTATCGCCCCGTTGGCGACAATATTGGGTGTCACCATGTTTGTCACACAGGCCGTCAGTCCCAGACAGCCAAGCAATACGAATACTATTTTTTTCATAACCACTTAATTTATCAGTCTTTATTTTTATCGTTCATTGTACCAGACCTGTCGGATCAGGACAGGCCGGCAATCTAAAACTGCGTACCGCAGCCAATCAATGGTGATTGGGCTGGACAACATCAACAGGATTTTCCTGCCATAATAAGGCGGACGGTTCCCCCTCAGCATGAAAATCCACCGCGGCAATGGAAGAAGTGCGGAACATCAGTGGCTGCAATCCCGGCACCAGCTCAGCACTCAGATAGCCCACCAGCGGTAAATGCGACACCACCAGAACCGTTTGCGGCTTCTCCAGCGCAATCACGGCTTTGAGGTAGTCTGCCACCTGGCTGGCGTCGCCGTAGGGAGTGATATCATCGACCGTCATCAGGGTGTTCGGCACAGGCAGCTCATCTGACATTTCCTGCCAGGTTTGCTGAGCGCGCAGATACGGGCTGACCCACACCAGATCAAGCTGCCCGTCCAGATGACTCGCTAACTGCTTGGCCATCTGCCGGGAATACATCTTGCCCTGGGCTGTCAGGGGCCGCTCCGCGTCACTTGGGGCAAAATGCTGTGCTTCGCCATGACGCATGATAAAAATTCGCATAGTCTCCAGTCCGATTGCGCGTTTCTGTCGTTATGCTAGCAAAGGCTGGCACAGACAGGGTAGCCATTTCATATTACGCGATGTGAAAGCGTGACGGCTGAATCGCTCTGATTACTGACGCCCAGTCACACATCCTGGCCAGACAGAATTTGCCAGTGCCATTAATGGGCGTCATAATTACCCTAATTCCCTGTAAATATAGGCGCTTCCTGTGTTCAAAAGTCCGAACGATCCCAAAGAGTACCGCTATCTGACACTGGACAATCAACTCAGGGTCTTGCTGGTCCATGATCACACGGCACCCCGGGCTGCAGCGGCGCTGTCTGTCGGCATCGGCCACTTTGATGATCCCCTGGATCGTCAGGGAATGGCGCACTTCCTTGAACACATGTTATTTCTGGGAACGGAAAAATTCCCCAATCCGGGCGAATTCCAGTCTTTTGTTAACCAGTACGGCGGCAGCAACAATGCCTGGACCGGCACGGAAAACACCACCTATTTTTTTGAGATCGCCCCGCCGGCCTTTGCTGCCGGTCTGGAACGTTTCGGGCAATTTTTTATTGCCCCGCTGTTCAATGTCGACGCGGTTGACAAAGAACGCCAGGCTGTCGATTCTGAATACAAACTCAAGCTCAAAGACGATGTACGCCGCCTTTATCAGGTGCACAAAGAAACCATTAACCCTGAGCACCCGTTTGCTAAATTTTCAGTGGGCGATATCACCACTTTGGAAGACAGGCCGGATAACCCGGTTCGCGATGAACTGATTGCTTTCTACCAGCAACATTATTCCGCCAATCAGATGGGGCTGGTGCTCTTAGGGCCGCAATCTCTGGACGAACTGGCAACCTACGCCGAACAGTTCTTTGGCGCGATTCCCAACTCAGGCCAGGACAAACCCGCCATTGATGTTCCCCTGATAACAGACAGAGAAAACGCCTGTTTTATTGCGATTGAGCCGATTAAAGAAGTGCGGAAACTCACGCTGTCTTTTACCCTGCCCCCCATGGATGCCCATTATCGCAGCAAGCCGTTGTCTTATCTGGCGCATTTGCTGGGCAATGAAGGCACAGGCAGCCTGATGTCTGTCCTGAAAAGTGAAGGGCTGATCAATACTCTGGCAGCAGGCGGCGGGATCAGCGGCAGTAATTTCCGGGAATTTACCATCGGCCTGAACCTGACACCCGATGGTCTGAACCGTGTCGATCATATAGTCACCACCATTTTCCAGTACATCCGACTCATCACCGAACACGGGCTGGCAGAATGGCGCTACCTGGAAAAGCAAGCGGTGCTGGAGCAGGCGTTCCGCTATCAGGAAAAAAGCCGGCCGCTTGATACCGTCAGCTATCTGGTGATGAACCTGCTGCACTATGCCCCGGAAGATATCGTCTACGGCGATTATATGATGAGCCAGTACGATGAAACGCTGCTGCAAGACGTGCTTGGCTATCTTCGCCCGGACAATCTTCGCCTGACGCTGGTGGCAAAAGGCCAGAAGCACGACAGAGTAGCCGACTGGTATCACACTCCTTATTCGGTCACGCCGTTTACCGAAGCGCAGTTAACGGCCTGGGCTGAGCCGGGCGACAACCCGGCGCTCATGCTGCCCGAGCAAAACCCCTACCTGTGCCAGCGTATGGACCCTCACCCGCTGACCGATGAACAGGAAGCGATTCCTCAGTTAATTCAGGATCTGCCGGGCTTCCGGCTGTGGTTCATGCAAGAACATGAGTTCAGAGTGCCCAAAGGCCTGGTCTATGTCGCCATCGACAGCCCGCACGCGGTAAGCTCTGTGCGCAATATCGTCAAGACGCGCCTGTGTGTCGAAATGCTGATGGAGTCCTGCAACGAAGTGGCCTACCCGGCAGAAGTGGCGGGGATGGCGTATAACCTGTATGCCCATCAGGGCGGGGTGACACTCCAGTTATCCGGTTTCAGCGAGAAGCAGCCTTTGCTGCTCAAACTGCTGCTGGAAAAATTCTCCGGCCGCACGTTCAATATCGACCGATTTAACAGCATCAAAGCACAGATGCTGCGTAACTGGCGCAATGCCGCGGAAGACAAGCCGATCTCTCAGCTGTTTAACCAACTGACCGGCCTGCTGCAACCGAATAACCCACCCTACCCGGCGATGATCAAAGAGCTGGAAACCGTTGAAGTCACCGAATTACCCGGTTTTGTCGAAGCCATGTTTGCCGAATTGCACATTGACGCTTTCGTGTACGGTGACTGGCGCAAAGATGATGCCCTGGCATTGGCAGAAGTGCTGAAAGACGCGTTCCGGGTCACCGATCAGCTCTATGGCGAAGCACAGCGGCCATTGGTACAACTGGGAGAATGCAGCACGCTGCGCTATGAAGTGGACTGCGGCCATGCTGATTCCGCCATCCTGATCTACTACCAGTCGCAGGAACAGTCGCCCAAAGCCATTGCCACCTACACCCTGGCCAATCATCTGATGTCGACCACCTTCTTCCACGAGCTGCGCACCGAACAGCAATTGGGGTACATGGTCGGCACGGCGAATCTGCCGCTTAACCGCCATCCGGGCCTGCTGCTGTATATACAGTCGCCGGTGGCCGGTCCGTTGCAGCTGCTCGAAGCGATTGATGAATTCACCAATGCCTTCGCGCTGGTGTTGCTTGAGCTCAATGAAAGCCAGTGGCAGGCCAGTAAGCAAGGGCTGATCGCTCAGTTGTCCGAGCCGGATACCAATTTGCGCGCACGCGCCCAGCGCTACTGGGTCAGCATTGGCCACAAAGATGACCATTTTGACCAAAGGCAGAAAATTGCCCACGAAATGGCATCGCTGTCCCGTGCTGAGTTAGTCCGCTTTCTGGTAGAAGACATTAAACCCAGAATCGCGAACCGGCTGGTGATGTATTATCAGGGCGGCGCACACCGTAACCTGACCCCGCTGGAAGTGGGGGATCCTATTACCTCAGTAACCGATTTTCAGCGTAACGCCCAGTAACCGCCTCCCCCTGAGTCTCGATCTCAGGGGAGACTGCTTGCATATCCAGAACGATAAAAGTGGAATCGTGATTCCACTTTTGGCATTCCTCTTAATTTTCCCTTTCCTGTCAGTCGATTATCTACATTAACAAATCCAAAAATACAGCCTCAGGCTGGCCGTCTGTATCGGATAGTGATGCAAGAAGCCGTGAGGTCGAATAAGCATAATTTCTCAGAACAATGTTCAGGAACCTGTTATGTCACACGCCTGTTCGATCTGCCGTCAGTCTATTACGGCGAAAAACCAGAGTTTACACAGCCGGCTGTTCTGCCGTCCCTGTATGAAGGCTATTCATCCGCGCCAGCTTGACAGCATGTTGTGTCTGCTGACCGCTATCGCCCTGTGTTCACTGACTTTCATGCTGTGGATTGGCTTTAACCCGCTGATGGTAGCTGGCTCGGTGATTCTGCTGCTGCACTTAGTCCGCCCGAAAAGCCTGTACCGGCGCTTTCGTCTTGGCATCAATGTGCAGCAAGGGTTAAAGCACCACAAAATCAGTTAACCGTTTCGCATCGCTCCTGTTTCCAATATCTCGCGCCATCTCTTGCTCCATCTCCCTCTAACGACAAAGGCCTGCTATGCAGGCCTTTGATTTATCAGGTTCTGAACCGGAAATCAGTCGTAGAAACGCTGCTCGTCCTGGGCCATCTGCAACAGACGCTCGCAGGGGCGGAAGCGATCGCCGTACTTATTGACATGCTCATTGAGCAATTCAACAACACGCTTGGCACCGAGCTGATCCATATAACGGAACGGACCGCCCAGGAATGGCGGGAAGCCGATACCGAAGATCGCACCAATGTCGCCGTCACGGGCACTGTGCACTACACCTTCATCCAGACAGCGGGCCGCTTCGTTCAGCATCATCAGTGCGCAGCGGATCGCGATGTCATGGCCGGAGGCTTTCCGCGCCGGGTTCAGCTTCAGCAGTTTATAAACGCTCTTATCGACACCTTTTTTCTTGCCGTTGTACAGGTAAAAACCTTTGCCTGTTTTACGGCCTTTGCGGCCATCTTTCAGCAAGATATCAAAGACATCCGGGCTCTTGAAACGATCGCCCAGCTCTGTTTCCAGAATCGGGCTGATTTTGGCCCCGACATCCACGCCCACTTCATCCAATAGGGTAATAGGCCCAACCGGGAAACCAAAGTCCAGCAGTGCGTTATCAATGTGTTCGATTGGCTCTCCGCCCAGCAGAGCCAGCGCGGCTTCGTTCATGTACGGGGCAAGAATACGGTTGACATAAAAACCGGCTTTATCGGCCACCACAATCGGGGTTTTCCCCTGCTTCTTGGCTAATTTCACCACGGTCGCGACCGTTTGCGGCGATGTACCGGCATGGGGGATCACTTCCACCAGCGGCATTTTTTCTACCGGGCTGAAATAATGCAAACCGACCACCAGCTCAGGGCGCTCTGCGGCAGAAGCAATCTGGTTGATAGGCAACGAGGACGTGTTGGTGGCAAAAATGGTGTCGGGTCTGGCATGGGCTTCCACCTCTTGCACCATCTGATGCTTGAGGCTGAGATCCTCAAAGACTGCCTCAATCACCACATCGGCTTTATCAAACCCCTGATAATCGACACCGCCGTTGATCATCAGCATCTGTTTTTGTAACTCGGCTTTACTGATAATTCTGCGCTTACGCTTTTTATCGAGCAGCTTAAAGTTATACGCCATCGCGTTCAAAATGCCGTCGTTGGCGATGTCTTTCACTTTGACCGGCAAACCGGCTTTTGATGCGGTCACATGGCTGATGCCACCGCCCATCAGCCCGCCACCCAGCACAGCGACCCGCTTGACCTCGGCCGGTTTGATATCGTCACCAACACCGGTTTCTTTCTTCATGGCCGTAGTGGCAAAAAAGAGGCTGCGCAGCGAAGCAGATTCCGAAGACATCACCAGTTCTCCGAACCGGCGGGCCTCTTCTTTTTGTCCTTTGACTATGCCGTGCTGCAAGCCATATTTGATGACATCTAAAATGGCTTCCGCTGCCGGGTAATTGCCACGGGTTTTTTCGCGTGTCTTCTTACGGGCCTGATCAAACACCAGATCAATATCGGTAATCGTAAAATCGGGTGCGGTATAATCAGCACGGTACTTAGCAGTCGGTTGAGCGGCATTCGGTTGATCGGCCATAAAGTCCTTCCTTCATCATCCATATTGGCAGTTGCCACAATACAACGAACAAGATTCGATCTTTTCAATCGATGAAACATTGTTTGCGGAACTGAAAAATTTGCATACCCAACTTCAGGTTATGATAGCGGGTATGGAGCAGGTAAAGTCAGCGTGCAGCATGTGCCATAAACACGCCGTATAGGTAAGACAAGAATTCTTGAAATCGCATCAACTATACTTTATGTGAATACGTATAATTGGTCGCCAATAATCTTTACACTGTGTTAAGACAAAATGTTAGCAGATAGCACTTGAGGTGAAAATCTTATCTTTATCTATTGTTACCTGTGTCGCGTCGCGTAACAATGACACCGTCGTACAACCTCCTTTACCCCAGTACATTGATTTTAGCCTCTTTAACAGGAATGACTCTGCAATATGAACCACACTATGCAACCTTGGATCATTGATTCACTGCTTGATACCGATGCGTACAAACTCCACATGCAGCAAGCGATTTTTCACCTCTATCCAGATGTGAACGCTGCCGCCGAGTTTCGCTGTCGCAGTGGCGAAGATCTCAGGCCTTACCTGGCTGAAATCAAAAGACAAGTCGCTCACCTGGGTGAGCTGCGGTTTAGCGCAGAAGAAATTAACTACTTAGCCACACTGCCATTCTTTCAGCCAGACTATCTGGACTATTTAAGCCAGTTTCATCTCGATCCCGCGCAGGTCATCATAGGTGAAAGCGATGAACAGCTCACGATTCGTATCGAAGGAAAATGGCTGGATATCATCTTGTGGGAAGTGCCTTTGCTTGCCATTGTCTGCGAGACTCGCTGTCGTCATCGCTATGCTGATGCCTCACCAGAAGATGCGATTGTTCAACTCAAACACAAACTGTCTCATTTTCACGCGCTGGCTGCCGATACGGACATCAGCGAATTTTCCCTGGTCGATTTCGGTACCCGGCGTCGTTTTTCTAAAGACGTACACTACGCCGTTGTCGATTATCTGACAGCGCATTTCCCTCAGTTTGGCGGTACATCCAACTACCATCTGGCCCGAACTCGCCAGCTCACCCCTTTTGGTACCCAGGCACACGAATGGTTCCAGGCTCACCAACAACTGGCCGGTGAACTGGCTGACTCTCAGCAGTTAGCATTGAACCGCTGGCTTCAGGAATACCCGGACTCATTAGGCATCGCCTTAACCGACTGTATTAACATGGATGCATTTTTGCGGGATTTCGATCTGCGTCTTTCGAAACGCTTCAGTGGTCTTCGTCATGACAGCGGTGACCCGATTGCATGGGGCGAAAAAGCCATTGCGCATTATCAGTCGCTGGGCATTGATCCGAAAAGCAAAACACTGGTGTTTTCCGACAGCCTGACGTTAGAGCGCGCACTGGAGATATATCAGCACTTCTGTCAGCGAGTTCAAATCAGTTTTGGTATAGGGACGAATATGACATGCGACTTGCCAGACGTAGATACCTTAAACATTGTGCTGAAACTGACCGAATGTGAAGGCCGGCCAGTTGCCAAAATTTCTGATGAACCCGGAAAAAGTATCTGTCAGGATGAAGAGTACCTGGGTCAACTTCGTGAAGCCTTCAAGCTGGCCAATGACTGAGTTGGATACACTGTCATGCTGCAGACAAAAAGAGAGGCGAAAGCCTCTCTTTTTATTACAATGTTGCGTTACTAAGGTAACATTTTACAGATAGATAAGGTGTTATTGACGCTGCATCACAGCTTCCATACCAAACTGTTTATTTGTCAGGGTTAAGGTATTGTCTCCGCCCAGCTTAAAATGGCTGTCGTGCTGGCCATCTTCGTAAATCAGCACAATCCTGTCATCTTCCAGGTAGTAGATGCCCTTATGCTCTTTACGCTTTCCGTCTTTTCCTATGACCTGCGCAGAGAATAAGAAATCCGGACGCAGCGATAGCTTCAGCTCTGACACACTGTTATCTACATCCTTACCGCCTATCGCGGAAGAACGCCATTGACCCGGTAAATTTTCAGGCGCCAGCTTAGTAAAACGCGCGCCATCTAAAAGAAACTGGTTATAACTCAACACATATTCATGCTGCTGGGAAGGCTGATTGATGGAGTTCATGGTAAGCGTCGTTTCATCAATATCATAGTTGCCGCCCCACTCGTCGATCAGTCCGTCGGTACGAAGCAGGCGCACTTTAAAATGATAAGACGAATTGAACTTAATATTCATAGCACGGTAGTTGATTCCCTCACTCTCCACCCCTTCCTCGGTAGTGCTGAACCAGTACCAGTCTCCAAGCAGCAGCGGATAATCGAATTCAGTCAGCTCATCGGCTGCTGCAGTATTGCTCCATGTAAAAACACTGAGGACAAATGACAAAAGAACGGCTCGCAGCATGATAGTACCCCTAAGAAGTATCAGCCCCTTCTATCAAATTAGCCCTCATTGGAATGTCCCGCGCGCGAATATGATACTTGTCATAAGTATTCAACCGCTTGTTTCAACTATGAGACATGGTCATACATGAACATCAGCCTAGTTCAGAATATAACTAAGGTACTGTTATAAAAGAAAAACGGCGCAGAATGCGCCGTTTTTTGTATGGTCATTAAATCTTAATCACTTCAGCTTTGTTCTTCCCGAACTAAATCAGCCGTGATTGCAACAGCCTCATCCAGATAAGCATCAGGCGCTTCATAGTCTTTAGGGACGTCTTTCAATGCAATGAAAGGCTTCTCACCTAACGATTTCTGACGTGCGTTCAAGCGCTCCAAACGCTCTTTCTCATCCAGATCCTGCTCAGACCGACGCTTGCTCTCGTTCAGAGACAAGGCATTTTTATCTTTCTCTGCGTTGTACTTGGCTATGTCATCGAAAATAAAGCCAAACTCCATATCGCTCTTGATACGTTGCTCGTGTTGGGCACGTAACGAAGGCAACAGCGGAGAGAAGTCATACAGCTTCTGGTAACCCGCAGGTTTGATACTGTCCCACGGCAGAGCATTATCTTCTACACTTTCACCCGTATCCGCAGGGTCAATGGCAGTAGGGAAACTGATATCCGGCACAACACCCAGATTCTGCGTACTGCCGCCGTTAATGCGGTAGAACTTCTGAATCGTGTATTGTACGTGACCTAGCGGTTTATCGAACAGATCATAGATATGATTCAGAGAACGGTGCTGCTGGACTGTGCCCTTACCAAATGACTGTTCACCGATAATAACGGCACGACCGTAATCTTGCATTGCCGCGGCAAAAATCTCAGACGCAGACGCACTGTAACGGTTGATCAGCACAGTTAAGGGGCTATCAAAGTAAACGCGATCATCAGAATCACCATTCACTTTCACACGACCGTAACTATCGCGCACCTGAACCACCGGGCCACTGTTAATAAACAGACCGGTTAATGCAGTCGCTTCGGTTAACGCACCGCCGCCGTTATTACGTAAGTCAATAACAATACCATCAACCTGTTGCTGGTTTAGCTTCGCCAGCTCTTTCTTGGTATCTTCCGACAGACCGACATAGAAACTCGGGATCTCAATGACACCAATTTTGCGGCCTTTGTAAGTTTCTACCGATGACTTGGCAGCCCTGTCTTCCAGACGGATCTTGTCCCGGACGATGGTGACACTGTAGCTTTTGGCATTGACTCCTTCCGGAAGAATCTCCAGACGAACCTTGCTGCCCTTCGGCCCTTTGATCAGCTGTACCACATCATCCAGTCGCCAGCCCACCACATCGACCATTTCTTTACCGTCCTGAGCGACACCGATAATACGGTCTCCTGCAGACAGTTTTTTAGAATTGGATGCCGGGCCACCAGCAACTAAAGAACGAATAACAGTGAATTCATCATCCACCTGAAGCACAGCACCAATCCCTTCCAGAGACAAGTTCATCTCTGACTGGAACTGCTCAGCGCTGCGAGGAGAGAGATAACTGGTATGAGGGTCAACTTCACGCGCGAACGCATTCATATAGAGCTGAAACACATCTTCGCTGTGACTTTGAGTAAGGCGCTTCAACGCGTTGTTGTAACGTTTACCCAAGGTTTCCTGGATGTCTTTCCACTCTTTGCCTGCCAGCTTAAGATTCAGCTCATCCGATTTGACACGTTCGCGCCAAATTTCATTCAGCTCTGCCCTGTCCTTCGGCCATGGCATTTCTGAGCGATCAACCACTATGTCTTCGTTGACATTGAAAGACATAGGTTTGTCCAGCAGGGTCAGCGCATATTGATAACGATCAAACCGGCGCTTCAATACCGTATTAAAGATATCGTAAGCTGCTGTTGTTTCGCCTCTTTTTAACTGGTCATCAAGCTGATATTTCCACTGTTCGAACTGTCTGATATCAGATTGAGTGAGGAAGCTTTTGTTGAAGTCCAGCATTTCCAGATAGCGATCGAAAATGTTGGCAGAAAATTGATCATCAAGTGAGAACTGGCGATAGTGAGATCGGGTAAACCGTGAGGCTACACGCTTACTGGCGGTCGCATGCTGTTTTTCTGGAGACAAAACAGGCAATTCACTTTGTGTATGTGTGGCTTCCAAGGCCTGAGCTGATGCTGCCAGCACAATACCGGCAGCAATCAGTGAGAAACGGAATCGACATTTCATACGTCGAGCATTCTCCTTTATGAACGCAGGTGCTCCGCTTTCACAACCATGGTCAGGCCATTAGTCAGACGGACACGCACATCGTCCTTATTAATTTCTACAATGGTTGCCGGCATGTTGCCATTGCCCATATTGACACTGACATCCTTACCCACTGTCACTTCATCGGAAGACAAAGCACGTGTTGTTTCTACCGGCTTCTTATCTAGCTTAGACGTTTTTTGCTTAACGTTTCTAGGTCTAGGTGATTTTTCCCTAACTTTCTTTGGCTTAGCATCACCTTCAGCCGCCGCTTTAGCCGCTGCCTGCTCTTTACGACGGGCGCGAACTTTCGCTTTACTTTCTTCCAACGCCTTTTGCGCGTGATCGACATGTTCCTGTTCTAACACACCACACTCATTGCCATCAAGGTCAATACGGCTAGCGCCTGCTTTAACACCATGAAGATAACGCCAAGAAGAAGTGTACTGACGAAGTGCTGCTCGCAGCTGAGTTTTACTGACTTTAGGATCATCACTCAGTCGTTCAGCGAGGTCTTGGAAGATACCAATTTTTAATGGTTTAGCTTCACCTTCAACAGTAAAACAATTCGGGAATTGCTCTGCAATATAGGCAATCACTTCTTTACTGTTCGTTAACTTTTCAGAGTTTTCCATGGACTTTCCTGACAAAGCGAGAGTACCTCGCTGTTAGTGCTTTTAAATAAAACCAATAAGTGCGGGCTATTATAATTACCTGATGTTGAAAAACCACCGAAAGCATGCAATTAGAGCTTAATTTGTAGTTCCTCAATGAATGCAACCAGTCCGTCTTCATCTTCCTGGTCAAATCTTGACAGACTTGGGCTATCAATATCCAATACGCCGTACAATTCACCTTTAACAGAAAATGGAATCACGATCTCAGAATTACTGGCCGCATCACAGGCAATGTGCCCCTCAAATTGATGGACGTCGCCGACTCGCTGAACTTTGTTTTCTGAGATGGCCGTGCCACAAACACCGCGGCCTACAGGTATGCGAACACAGGCAGGTTTACCCTGAAATGGACCCAGCACCAACTGGTCATCTTTCAGCAGATAAAAACCGACCCAGTTAATATCCTCTAACTCCATGTTCAGTAACGCACTAATATTAGAAATATTAGCAATTACATCGGGTTCACCGTCAACGATTGCCACAGCCTGTTGGGTTAAACGGCGGTAGAATGCAGATTTATTTTCCATGGCTTACTCCATATATAGCCGTTAAAATGGCACCTTTGTATCGTAATAGGAATCGTTATCACTGTGAAAGGCTCAACGAATCAAATGATTAACTGGTCATGGTTGATAAAGCAAGCAAAACATCACAAAAAGAGGCTGATTGCTGCCAATATCATCGCCCTGATTGCCACGCTTATCAGCGTCCCTATCCCACTGCTGATGCCGCTGATGGTAGACGAAATTCTGCTTGACCAGCCAGGAAAGGGAATTGCCTTATTAAACCATTTCCTGCCGTTAGCCTGGCAACAGCCGGCTGCCTATATCATGCTGGTGCTCCTGATGGTCGTCGTCATGCGTGCTGCCAGCCAAGCCTTGAATATTCTGCAAAGTCGCCAGTTTACCTTAGTCGCCAAAGACGTCACTTATCAGATGCGCAAGCACCTGATTGATAAACTGGGCCGGATCAGCATGCGTCAGTATGAAGAGCGCGGCAGCGGCGGGATCACCTCTCATCTGGTTACGGATGTTGAAACCATAGATAAATTTGTCGGCGATACGTTAAGCCGCTTTCTGATTGGTACGCTGACTGTGCTCGGGACAGCCGTGGTGCTGCTGTGGCTGAACTGGGAGCTGGGGCTGTTCATTCTTCTGGTCAACCCCGTTGTGATTTATGCATCACGAAAAATGGGAAACCGAGTTAAGCACTTAAAGCGGAAAGAAAACCAAGCCTTCGAGAAATTTCAGCAGCGACTGGTTGAAACGCTGGATGGTATTTATCAGCTCAGAGCCGCAAACCGTGAACGCGATTTCCTGAAAAACCTGAAAGAGCATGCTGATGGTATCCGTGATAATGCCGATAAGTATGCCTGGCAGTCAGAAGCCGCCGGACGAATATCTTTCCTGTTGTTTTTGATTGGATTCGAACTCTTCCGCGCTGGGGCCATGCTCATGGTGCTGTTCAGCGATTTGACCATTGGCCAGATGTTCGCGGTATTTGGCTATCTGTGGTTTATGCTGGGCCCGGTTCAGGAACTGCTGGGTATTCAATTTGCCTGGTACGGTGCTTCGGCCGCTATGCAGCGTCTGAACCAGCTGATTGCACTGGAAGAAGAGGTTCGTCCTCAGGCCAAAGTGGATCCCTTCTCCGGCCATAAACAGATTGCCATTGATATCAATCATCTGGACTTTTCCTATGATGAAGACAAGAAAGTCCTGAACGGATTGAATCTTTCATTACCGGCAGGAAAACGCGTCGCATTAGTGGGCGCGTCGGGCGGCGGAAAATCCACATTGATCCAGTTACTTCTTGGCATCTATCAAAAAGACAGTGGCGATATACTGATCAATGGCCATCCTGTTGAAGACGTCAGCTATGAGGCACTGCGGGAAAAAATGGCCGTTGTGCTGCAACAACCGGTACTGTTCAATGATACTCTTCGTCATAATCTGTCATTGGGCGCTGAGTATAGCGACGAACAACTTTGGCAAGCGATTGAAATCGCACAGCTTTCAGATGTCACACAGCGGCTGAGCGACGGACTGGACACTCAAATTGGCCGTCAGGGTATTCGCCTTTCAGGTGGGCAGCGTCAGCGGCTCGCGATCGCCAGAATGATTCTGACTAACCCGGATTTCGTCATTCTGGATGAGGCGACATCTGCACTGGATACTGCCACTGAAGCCGCTCTGCATACTGCGTTGAACCACTTTCTGGCAGACCGCACGACCCTTATCGTGGCTCACAGGCTCTCTGCGGTGAAACAGGCTGATATCATTTATGTGCTGGAAGACGGCCAGGTAAGCCAGACGGGCACACACACTGAACTGGTGAACACAACCGGCCTGTATCAGACCCTGTACGGTACTGCACAATCCAGCGATGCTGAACATCACATTAATGATCAGAATCTGACAGTAGCCAGGTTCAATTCAAAATAATATAGTGATGCCAGTTCAACAAGTTAACGGTTCCAAATAGGATGGACAACAATGTCAACGGTAAGACTCTGCCCTAGTTGTGATTTACTTTTGACACCTAAAGTAACCGCCAGGGGACAAAGCGCTTTTTGTCCCCGCTGTGAATCACGCATGTATCGTGGTGGCATGCCATCTATACGTGGCGATCTGGCTCTTGCTGTCGCCGGTTTGATATTAATCATACCGGCGCATCTCTACCCGTTAATTACCATTCGCCTGTTCGGTGTCATGATACCGGCCACCATACCCTCTGGCGCACTGACGCTGTCGTCCGATTACCCCGCTGTCGCGCTGTTAATACTGTTCTGCAGCACAGTCGCACCTTTACTGGTTTTTCTGTCGGTAGTCGGCGCTCAACTGGGTTTGGCGAAGCGCCAGCTCAGCCTCTTTAAGTACTCGATGTGGTGCATAGAACACCTGAAGCATTGGGCGATGTTTGATGTTTTTCTGGTCAGCTTGGGCATTGCCTGCTTCAAAGTTAAAGACTATGCCGATATCTATGTCGGCCCCGGTCTGTTTTGCCTGGTTATGATGGAAATACTGATGGTCATCATGCTCACGCGATTCAATGTCAAACGGTACTGGGAAGTCTGGCAGCCTGAAACCGATCATAAAGGCCCGGCATTAAAGTTACACTGTGACAATTGCCATCTGAGCCAGGAAGAGACTGATATATGCCAGCGCTGCCATAGCCCGACTCACTATCGTAAACCGTTTTCAATACAGAAAACCTGGGCTTACCTGATCACAGCGACTATTTTCATCATCCCGGCTAACACCTACCCGATATCAATATTTTTAAACAACGGTAAGCGGATTGAAGACACTATTCTCTCTGGTGTCGCGTCCCTCATCAATACAGGTATGGAAGGCATCGCCATTCTGATTTTCTTTGCCAGTATCGTTGTGCCCGTTGCCAAAATACTCGGACTTGCATTTATTCTTCTGTGCATCCACGGTAAAAGAAAGATCAATCACTTACACAGAATGAGGCTTTACCGTATCATTCAATGGATCGGTAAATGGTCAATGATGGACTTGTTCGTCATTGCTTTAATGGTCACGCTCATTGATCGCGGCCAGATTCTGGATTTTACCCCTGGCCCGGGAGCCATTGCCTTTGCGGTCGTTGTCGTGCTCACCATGCTGGCAGCAGAAAGCCTGGACTCTCGCCTGATTTGGGACAATTATGACAAACAGTAAATACCCTCCACAGCCGCCTTTTGGCACCCCCGTCGGCCCGCAACAGCCTCAACCGGTGAATGTCAAAAGGGACAGACAGATATCGCCGCTGTGGATTTTACCTGTTCTCGCTTTGGGGCTGGCGGCATGGCTGGTGGTTCAGGCTGTCAGCGAAGCTGGCCAGCGCATCATTATCCATTTTGAGGATGCAGCCGGGCTGGTTGCCGGCAGAACCATGATTCGTTACCAGGGCCTGGAAGTTGGCGTCGTCCGGGACGTTAAGCTCTCTGATGATCTGCAAAGTATCTATGTAACCGCTGATATCTACCCCGAAGCAGTACAGGTTTTACGTAAAGGCACGCGGTTCTGGCTTGTTAAACCCAAAGCCTCGATTACCGGTATCAGCGGCCTCGATGCACTGGTATCGGGTAACTACATTGCGCTGCTCCCAGGAGAGGGAGAACCGGCCCAGGAGTTTGACGCTTTAGACAGTCAACCCTCCGAAACACCCGCTGGCGAAGGGCTCACCATTCAGCTTCAGGCGCCCGATCTGGGCTCTGTCTCTATCGGCGCGCAGGTTTACTATAAAAAAATCCCGGTGGGTGAAGTCTATAACTACACCCTCAGCAACAATAAAAAACGGGTGTTGATTGACGTCCTGATCCAGCCTCAATACGCCAACCTGGTGACCAATAAAAGCCGCTTCTGGAACGTGAGCGGTGTCAGTGCCAATATCGGATTTAACGGTGTCGATGTTCAGTTTGAAAGTCTCTCGGCACTGATTGCCGGGGCGATTGCTTTCGACTCCCCGGACGAAGGTCTTCCTATCCAGCCGAACCATTTATTCCGTCTGTACCCCGATCTGAATACGGCTGGACGCGGCATCGCTATTACCGTTGAATTGCCAGATGACAATGACATCAGTGCTGGCGGCGCTCCGATCGTGTATCGCGGCCTGCAGATTGGCCAGATCTCTGATTTGCGTTTAGACCATCAGCGCAAACGTATTATTGCCCATGCTGCCATTGAGCCTAGCATGAGTGATTTGCTGACATCCGGCACCAGCCTGTTGCTGGAAGAAGCCAACCTCTCCTTACAAGGTGTCAGTAATCTCGGTAACCTGATAAAGGGCAATTATCTGACGTTAATTCCTGGCGAAGGTGAACCTGCCCGGCACTTCCAGGCATTCACCCAGGAGCAGCTTGAAGAGAAACGTCCCGGGGCTGCTGTCATTCACCTGTACGCCGATAAGAATGTTGGTATCAGCAGAAATACTCAGGTGACGCACCGTGGCATGGCTGTGGGAAGCGTCAAAAAAATCAGCCTGGAAAAAGAAAAAGTCCGTTTTGATATCATTATCAAACCCGAATTCACCTCTCTGGTACGAAGCCAAAGCCGCTTCTTTATTGATGGCGGAATTCAGGCCGACATCAGTGCAGACGGTATCAATGTCTCAGTACCGCCAGCAGAGCAGTTAATCAGTAGCAGTATTGCTTTTACCTCTGAAGGCACAGGGAGAATGCGTAGCCACTATCCGCTGTTTGAAAGTCGGGCACTTGCTAAACTTGCCAGCAGCCAGCAATCCGGCAGTACCAGGGTACAACTTTTTGCCGATACCCTTCCCTCGGTGAGCGAAGGTAGCCCGGTGCTGTACCGTAACCTTCCCGTCGGCAAAGTCAGTGGTTATGCCCTAACGCGTGACGGCGTCACAATAAAATTATCGGTTCAGAACAAGTACCGCCATTTGGTAACAGCCGACAGCGTTTTCTGGGACCAATCCGGTGTTGAAATCGAAGCAGGCCTGTCTGGGGTCAATATAAAAGCCAGCCCCATCACTTCATTACTCAAAGGCGGTATTGCTTTCGATAATATGAACGGCATTCCCAACCGTGTCGGTAAACAATTCAAGCTGTTCGGCAGCCTGAAAAGCGCGAAGGAGTTTGGTACGCTAATCAGCCTGACGGCAGAGCATGCCAAAGGCATTTCCGCGGGTACTGATATCAAGTATCAAGGGGTGACAGTAGGTAAAGTGTTGTCGCTGATACCGGATTTTAAAACCGGTCTGGTTCAGATTGATGCGCGCCTTTTTCCCCGGTTTGCTGATGCGCTGACAAAAGATAAAACGCACTTCTGGCTGGTCACACCGAAAGTCGATCTCACTGGTGTCAAAAATCTCGACAGTATTTTAAGCAGCTACATAGAGGTAGAACCGGGTGAAGGAAATTACCGGCAAACATTCGCGCTATCTGAACAGGCAAAAGCAAGGTTCGATGGCCTGACCGTTATTCTGGAAAGTGTCACCCGCGCTTCCATACGTTCAGGTACGCCCCTGCTGTTCAGAGACATACAGGTGGGTCAGGTCAGCAAGGTTACACTGGGTGAGCTGGCTGACAGAGTGATGATAGAGGCACACATTGAGCCGGATTTCCGGCATCTGGTTCGCTCAGATACCGTATTCTGGAACACATCGGGTCTGGATGTCAGTGTCGGTCTGACAGGGGCCAGCATTCAGGCTGGCACTGTAGACAGCCTGATTCGTGGCGGCATTGCACTCGCGACACCCGAAGGCCAGCCTCTTTCCGCGCCAGCTCAAACCGGGACGCACTTTCTGCTTCACGAAAAGGCCAATCCGGAATGGAAACAATGGCGGACCGCTATTCCGGCCGAATAATACCCGGCGTCAGCCCCCGGCCACCTTGGTCGCCGAAAAAGTCTGGCTGTTCCAGCCTGCTGCATCAACAAGGCAAGCCATTGGGCTTGCCTTGTTGTTTTATCCTAACGTCAGTTTGTTATAGACTTGCCGCCTGCATTCCAACCGAGATAAAGCAAGTGCATCAGTCCATCTACATGCCAGACGATTTCATTAACCTCATTCGCCAAATTCTGCCAGACACTCTGGATATGGACAGTTTCCTCGCCAGTTGCCGTACCCCGCTGCGCCGCAGCATACGGGTCAATACACTGAAAATTTCCGTCGCCGATTTTTTGGCAAAAGTCAGTGACAAAGACTGGACACTCACGCCGGTTCCCTGGTGTGAAGAAGGATTCTGGATAGAGTACGATGAGTCAGTCACTGAGTCTTTAGGCAATACCGCAGAACACCTGGCAGGACTGTTTTATATACAGGAAGCCAGCTCCATGCTGCCGGTCACCGCTTTACTCACAAACAACGAGCAAATCGGCTGTGTACTGGATATGGCCGCCGCCCCCGGTTCAAAAACAACGCAAATCGCGGCCTCAATGCAACATAAAGGCGCACTGGTTACTAACGAACTGTCAGCCAGCCGCATCAAGGTATTACACGCCAACCTGCAGCGTTGCGGTGTGTCTAATGCCGCGATTACACATTTCGATGGGCAAATATTCGGTAGCTGGACCCCTGAAGCATTTGACAGCATTCTTCTGGATGCCCCCTGTTCAGGCGAAGGCGCAATCCGTAAAGACGAAGACGCCATGGCAAACTGGAGCCTCAAGCACGTCCAGGACATTGCAGAGATTCAGCGCGGGCTTATTGTCAGTGCTTTTCAGGCGCTGAAACCCGGCGGTGTAATGGTGTATTCCACCTGCACGCTTAATCATACTGAAAATCAAGAGGTATGTTTATTTCTCAAAGAAACCTTTGGCGATGCAGTGCAATTTGAAACCCTGGCTGACTTATTTGACGGTGCAGAAAAAACCTGTACCGAGGAAGGCTTTTTACACGTTTTCCCACAGGTCTATGATAGTGAAGGCTTTTTTGTCGCCCGCATTCGCAAGCTTGCGGCCGTTGAAAGCGAGCCGGCTAGAAAGCGAAAAGCCAGTTTTCCCTTCTCTCTGGCCTCGCGCAAAGACAGTGAGCAAATCCACCAGCAGCTGTACACAGATCTCAGCCTGACACTACCGCCAGAGCGGGAAGTTTGGCTTCGGGATCAGGAAGTCTGGTTGTTCCCTGCCCGACTTCGTCCGCTGTTAGAAAACATCCGTTTCCAGCGTATTGGCATTAAACTGGCAGAAAAGCATAAAAAAGGGTATCGCTGGCAACATGAAGCAGTCATGACACTGGCCACAGGCAAAGAGCCAAGCTGTGTTTCTTTAACTACTGATGAAGCCAATGAGTGGATCATGGGCAGAGACATACGCCCGCAAAACCTCACCGGTAAAGGTGAAGTTATTGTTACCTATCAGGATTTTCCTCTGGGAATAGGGAAATGGGTTGGAAATCGCATCAAAAATGGCCTGCCAAGGGAATTGGTAAGAGATACAGGTTTATCTGGAAAAACACTTTGAATTTGGAGTAGATGGTTATTGGTATCGATGATTGCAGTAGCCTTGACTGTCTCAGGGCTAAAACTGGCAAAAAATGCTGCTTGAACTAAGCTTGATATTGTAATTGATCTCCATTTATAAACCAGTTAGCGCAAGGCTCTCACGAGCCATTCCCCTAAGCCCGAAACAGGAGTCGTTTCGGGCTATTTTTTATCTGTTTTTCAATCCTTTACCCCTCAGACTGCTCGAATTTTTCCGAACCAAATCTTGCTTCATTCAAAATACTCGAACAACTTACACAAGTTTTTCAGCTTTTAGTGTTGTAGCCCGGCATTTATAGTTAGCCCAAGTTCATTAAAGAATCACTATAGAAGGGACAGCATTATGTCTAAAGTTCTTGTTCTGAAATCCAGCATTCTTGGCGGTTACTCTCAATCAAACGCCCTGATTGATCATCTTGTCAACGTTAAAGCAGATAGCATCTCCACCATTATTGAACGTGATCTGGTTGCTCATCCGCTCCCTGTTTTAGACGGTGAACTGGCCGGTGGTTTGCGTGGCGGTGACAATCTGACCCAGCGTCAGAAAGAAACAATTGCACTGTCTGATCAGCTGATCAACGAAATCAAAACCAGTGACACTATTATCATTGGCGCACCTATGTATAACTTCAGCATTCCGACTCAACTGAAAAACTGGTTTGACCTGATTGCCCGTGCAGGTGTGACTTTCTCTTACACTGAAAATGGGCCTGTTGGTCTGCTGACAGGTAAAAAAGTGATTGTTGTTTCTTCTCGTGGCGGCATGCATAAAGGTAACGCCACAGACACTATGGTTCCTTACCTGACCACTATCCTTGGCTTTGTCGGCATGACTGAGGTTGAGTTTGTTTACGCAGAAGCATTAAACATGGGTGATGAACTGGCCGATAAAGGCCGCGGAGAAGCGAAAGCACAGATTGAAGAGCTGGCAATCTAACAGCGCCTCATCTCTGCAGACACTTGTTACGAAAAAAGCCGCGAAAGCGGCTTTTTTATTATCAGAGACAAGCGGTTATGGTTGCTTATCCGTTTATTTCGCCGGGCGGTTCGCCAGCTCAGTACGCTTATGTTCTTTCAATTGCTTACTGGCTTCACGGCGCTCTTTTGATAGCTCAGCCGTGATGATGATGTGGTCATCAACACGGTCTTCATAATCCGCTTTCATGTTTTCAATAATGCTGACAATCTCTTCATGTGTCATATTCGGCTGAATGTAATCAATCAGGTTTTCCAGCAACTCGACGCGTTTGCGGTTGTCTCTGATCTTGCGGTCATTATCAAGAATTTCACGCTTAAGTTTATTTTTGCGTCTAGCAAGACGCACCAATTCCAGGATATTGCTCATGTTTTGTCCTTACTTTGAAACTAGAAAACCTGCATTACTTGGGTTATAACAGAAACTTGTCTTTCTTCACAAGTAAGATCACTCTTAATTCACTACACCCTGCATTTCATTGATCTTGCTCAGCGCATCAAAAATCAAGAACGATTTTTAACCGATTAATTATACTGTGGATTTTCATTATTCCGATGACAGATGCTTTTCATTAATGCGACAAGCAATGAAAAACAAATATGCACACTGTTTCTTGTTATGTGACTCACAATATACTGCGGAATTATTTGCTTTTGGAATACAAGAGCCTACTCTTTCTTAATACCAGTATTGATTTAGCTTAATGCGATAGCGTGCGACACTTCTCGTCAGGACTCTTTCGGATGACTGTGGATGTAGAGTTAGCAATTCTTTGGTGTTTCGTTAAACCTTATTGGTTAGCTACGTAAAGAGTAAGAGATTCAGGAGACAACATGTCCAAAGCAACAGGTACCGTTAAGTGGTTTAACGAGGAAAAGGGTTTCGGTTTTATCACTCAGGATAACGGTGGTGCCGACGTATTTGTTCACTTCCGCGCAATCGCCGGTGATGGATTCAAGACACTGCAAGAAGGTCAAAAAGTACAGTACGAGGTTGAGCAAGGTCAAAAAGGCTTGCAAGCGGCCAACGTAGAAAGACTATAAGCTAACATCACATTAGCGTAAAAGGGGCTGTGAAGCCCTTTTTTTGTCGCTGAAATCCGACCAGTTCTTCTTTCTCCTTTCAGGTAAAGTCCTGAATCCATTTCACAATTCCTCACATTTGCAGTTATCTTCACAATTTTTCAGGATTTTTTGGGTATGACTCACTATTTGCTTGCCGTCTGCCTTGCATTGTGGCCTAATAACTCTGCCTATAATGCAACGCTATTTATGCAACAAAGTGAAAAGTATACTTCGATACACCCGCTTCACCTAAGCGCCGTTGTCCTGAAGAGCTACATCCTTGTCCATAAGTAATCCATTATGTTGGCATGAAGCACGCCCCTGGGCGTATTTATTCCTATATTTTCAGGAGACATCCTATGTCTAAAGCAACTGGTACTGTGAAGTGGTTTAACGACGAGAAAGGCTTCGGTTTCATCACTCAAGACAACGGCGGTGCAGACGTATTCGTACACTTCCGTGCTATCACTGGTGAAGGCTTCAAATCTCTGGCTGAAGGTCAGAAAGTGAAGTTCGATATCGAGCAAGGCCAAAAAGGTCCTCAAGCTGCTAACGTTGAGCGCGCATAAGCCCTCTTCAAGCACATGAACACGAAAAAGAGCGCCTGAGGGCGCTCTTTTTATTTCCTCTGATCATCCACTGCAATCCACCCAAAACCCGCTTCCCGATGTTTTCACCTTGATGAAAAGCTTTGCTCTTCACCATTGAGGAAAACACTCACACCGTCTGACCAAAGCGCCTCCCACTCAGTTAACCCCCACATCAGATACAAACCTGTCTCCTTAGCTCATACACTCTGGTTCACACTTTTCAATTTTAGCCACCATAAGCACCTAAATGCACTATAGTGAACACATCTATGTACAGTAAAGCAGGCAATACATCCCCGAGTTCAGCCGTCTCCTTATTGCCTTCCGCTTTTTAAATGACAAAAGTAAGGAATGAGGAGTGAGAAATGACAACCATAGCGAAACTCAATTACCGCAGAAAACTGGCGGGCTTACCCCTGATCCGTTTCAACCTGTTACGTCTGAATCCTGAAGACATGAACGATTTACGAGACGCCTATGCCGCAATGTATGAAATTTCAGACATTGCGGTTGGCGATCGCCGTGGCTATTTTTCGCTGGCCCGAGGGCATGGTTATGACCAGGATCTTTGCCACGATGATAACCGGGTATTTCTTACCTGGCACCGCTCATATATCTACTCGTTCGAAAAGGCCCTGAATACGGCCTTACAGTGGAAACGTAAAGATAAAGAACTTGAACTCACATTGCCTTATTGGGACTGGACACAGTTCAGTCAATCGACTCATGCGGCAAACGGCCTGCCAAAAGTGCTCAATGACAGTCAGTATAAGAATGCAGAAGGCGTCCAGCTGGATAATCCCCTCAACCGGGCAAAAAGCCTGTATCGCATCACCTCTCAAGGCCTGGAAGGTGATGAGCAGTACACACAACGCTTCCCCAACGCTTTTAAAAGCATCATCAGTCAGCTAAAAAACGATATTGAGCGTTACATGGACAACCCCAACTTTATGCGCTTTCAGGAAGATTTCGATTTTGGCGCGCATGGTGCTGTGCATGTGTATGTCGGTGGTGCAGGTAACTCCCCCTTACCACAAGGGTCAGGTGACATGAGCTCAGTCATTTCTGCGGCCTATGATCCCCTTTTCTGGCTTCACCATTCCATGGTCGATAAAGTCTGGTTTGACTGGCAAACACTGCACCCTGATGCAAATATTCCAACATTCGTTCAACAGAAAGTTGTCTATGACGGGCGCATCGGGCGTGATCTGATTGACGCCGAGAATTCGCTAAAATACATCTATTCTGACAATTCAGTGGAATCCGCCATTGCAACCACAGGCACCACCAACACCCTGCCGGCCAAATCACTCTCTGCAGCAGCAAGCCTGGCTAAAGAGCTCTCAATGGGACTGGTTGAAGGCGGCTTTGTCCGGGCGCAACTTGATTTCCTTCGTTTACATCCCCCCAAAGAGAGTTACGAGATTCGCGCTTACATCAATAATCCCGCCTGTAATGCTTCAACAGGTTATGACGATGAAAGCTACTCTGGACGTCTCGTCTTGTTTGGTCATGGTACCTGTCACGGCGCATCAGGACATTGTAATCCGACTATGGCCGTGCGGGACGATTACGATATCCGTACAAAGCATCCATTGCGCTACGAGCACACACGTTATTCTATTGATCTCACTCGCGGATTACGGCGCTATATTGGCCGGAAGAAATCCGTCGATGATGTGAAAATCTACCTGCTTGTTATTGATGCAAAAGGCAAAGCCGTTCCACCGGAAACCCTCAAATATGATGGTTGCTCCCTTCGCACTTTTGCGAAGAAATAGCGATTGCCCTGTGGTATGTGCCTCTTGCAGCCACAGGGTTTAACTATAATCAAATTGCCATGAAAATTACCGTTCCCCCTACCGCTGCAAGAAACGGCATTCTCCGTGTCTGGCTTCAACGGATCCCTGTCGACAGCCAGATCATTTATGCCTTTCGAAAAAGCCCGAACGCCACTGATGAGCACCCTATCAGCCAGGCCCATGTTTACGGTCGCGGCGAAGGTTCATCCGCCTCTGAGAAGGTCATGCTGCAATTCCCTATCGGCCCAGGTGGCAAGCCCTTTCAGGCTGGCGAAGTGCTAATCCTTAAAAGGCGCAATACAGCGGCTGACGCCTACGAAGACGTTCAACTCGATGTCATTGAGGTTACATAACAACCCAAGATCCATTCAGAGCAACAGTCCTTATGCCTAACCGCTGTCGGTATGCGCTTGTTCGTCATCTTAAAATAATCCGTTCTTTCAAAGGTACAGCACGTCATCCATGCCAAAATCCCCCGCAGCCAGTGCAATTCTTTGGTAGAATGACCTCAGAAAACACGTTTATGCCAGTAAAGGTAAGAATGAGTAATAACGATAACCAGCCAACCTTGTTTTGGCTGGACTATGAGAGCCACAATATATCTAATTGTTTTTAAATGACATTTCTGGCCATGCAATCAAATTAGGACGCTAGCTGGACACATGAAGTTACCATTACGGAAGTTCAATTTAGAAATGTTAACCTCCTTAATATCTCTCGGTTGTAGTTAAAATAAATTAAACATGTTGCATATAATCATCATAGAAAAATTAAAAAACCCTGTAGCTTGATTAATGCTCCAGGGTTTTTCTGCATTTTGTCATTTTCTCTTTAGCTAGGCTCTTGACCAGTACCACCGCAGCTCTGACACTGGATTGGTTCATATTGCAGGTCACCGCTGTCGTCTATTTCTTGCCAATTGGCTTTGTTAGATCCAGAACCATCACATTCACTGCAAACTGTAATTTCATCTTCCATATGTTGACCTCTAACTTAGTTAAAAATTGGTAATTTTAAGTAAAGTTATCTCTCTTTGTTTGCTTGAGATAGTACAGAAGCAGCAAACTCCTTGGTTTCATCACTATACTTGGGACTTTTAAGAACTTTGGAAGCTTTAGTTTCCATCTGCTCGCCAGTTTGTTTGTCTCCATCTACTTGGGCTATTGCACTCGCAGCTAGTGATTTTTTGATTTTTGATGCGTTTGGATCAGATAGAGCCTTCGCGGCTTTAGTTGCTACACTTTTTGAAGTTTTCTTTTTGTTCATGCTCGCTCCCCAAAAATGGTTAAACACCACATATAGCACTCATAAAAACACTACAAACACAACATATAGTAGCATCGATTGAATTATGAACAACATTGTTTTGTTCCTTTCAAAGTGAGATATACATTTTAGTGGTTCACCCGGCATGGACGAGACAAACGATTACTATCTGATTTTATTCATTAAATTGATGAGGGTTTGGCGATTCGAAAATGGATAATAAAATGAAGGGCACCTGAAAAATTGAATCGATAATCTAAAAGTGATATCACTAGAATTGGAAAAATTATTCAAGCTCACGTTACGCATAACGCTTTTGAGACACATCAACTAAAACGACCACTAAGACCACCTGTTGGTGATGACCATAGCTGCCGAAAAATTTTTCTTTCGCGGGAGTTGGCCTCGTTTGCAGTATTTTCGCCTCCAGAAGAACCTAATTTTTTGATACACCTGTCAGGCGATAACGTACACGTATTCAACCCCACCCGCCGGACACGCGAATGCCTGGCGGGTAACATAGGCTTTTTCAGATAGCCGCCGCAGTAACGTACTCGCCCATGAGTTCGACAGGTCGCAACGATCCGCAATTTGTGACGGTGTGACCTGCTCACCTTTCCTCATAGCTTGCAACACTCGCAGCTGCGTTTTACTCAGCTTCACCTGTCCAACCTGTTGCGGTACCAGGCGTGCTGCTTGCACCAGACGAGCGTCGATCTGCCCGATTTGAGCATTTTTTTCCATTTTTGAATCATCCTGTAAGGTTTATCGGAGGATCTTCAATTGATCCAAATGATGAGCGGCCTAAGCGGCCATGCGTGAAGAAATCGAAATAGGTAATAGCCAGTCTTGCCAGCAGGAATTTAGCCAGTTGTGGTACGTTTCCAGCGCTTCTATCTTCTGCAGCGTCATGTGCGTGTGGATATAGGCTTGATCCAGCATATCCCGCGAATGGTTCAGCAATGACTCACAGATAATGTAATCAATGCCCAGCTCCAGCCAGATTGACCTTGCCCGCTTGCGGATATCGTGGGATGTCCACTGGCCTTTTGACACCGCCCTCACCCATTCACAAGCAGCCGCGCTATTGATTGGGCCCTGGTCCCTTTTGCTGGCCGGAAACAGAAAGTGGCCTTTGTAACCTAGCTCAAACAGCCACATCTGATATGAGCGCAGTAATTCAACCATGCCAGGCGTTAACGGATATTCCATCGCCTTACCGTTCTTAGTGTTCTCTTTGGGGATGATCCAACAGCGCCGGGTGAAATCAATGTGCTGCCATTTCGCCATCCGTGTTTCTCCGATTCGCGAACCATGAGCAGCAATCATGGTCACCAGCATTCGTGCCATGGGATGTTGCTGCTGAGCATTCATCAGCAGTACCGGCATTTGGTCGGTATTGAGTCTGCACCCTTTCACTTGCGCCGCCGACACCGAGAACGTTTCACCAAAAAACTGCTTAAATCCCACACCCACTAAGGGGTTGGTGTTGATCTGTCCGAGACGTTTTGCCGTTGAATAAGCCGTTTTCAGCAAGTTGAAGTTGGCCCGTACATAGCTCACCGAGTATCCCTGCTTAAACATGGGCTGAATGAGCTTGCTGTCTATCGTCTGATGTTCGAGCTTTAATGCCGGATGACCTTCGAAAATACTGCACAGATGCAGCTCCCCCATACTTTTCAGGTTATTGAGCCGCGCCTTAGACGATTGCTTGAGCTTAAACTCTCGCTCAATGTGCCAGTTCACCACTTGATCAACGGTCTCAAAGCCGCTGTAGTCAATCGGTTTTCCAGAAGAAAGCTGTTTCTTAGCGTGTCCAACCACCTCCATAATGTGCTTGGCAGGTAATGCCGGCCATTTACCAATCCGGTGACCAAACTGCGTGCCATCCTTGTACTCCATCAGCACCCAGGTACCACCCATGCGTTTCTTGTTGAACTTCAGATACAGCGAGCAGCGCTCATCTTTGAGCTGATGAACACGCGGATCCCGCAGGTGCTTGTTGATTTGGGTGTCTGAGATTTTTAGAGAGATGGTTTTAGCACTGTAAGCGTTGGCGTTGAGTTTCAGATTATTCATGCTTGTCGCCCGTTAAGGTTGCGTTGATAGACATTCGTGCAGGTTGCTGGCCTTGGCCGGACAGGGAAACCCGGTCGATGCTGTAGGTTCCGGCAGCTACCGAGGGAAACGTGTCATCGAGCACGAGCAACCCTTCAGCAAAAGCCGCAGGGTTTGCCGGGGCATCAATGGTCACCTTGCGCCCCTCGCGTTGCAGCTTGCGAAGCTCTGCCGCGCAGGCCTGCTCAGCTTCGGTTTTGCTGTTCTTGTCTTTGCCCAGTGACTTGAACGGGCTTGCTCCCACCTTCACTTCCTGTTTTGTCCCGTCATTTGTGGAGACATAAAAAGCCCGGACGCCGTTGAAATCATTCCGGCCATCGAGATCACCACTCACATTCACAAACTGAGCACTGCCGGGTTGGTTGCCTTGCGGCAATGAAAGCGTGATAGTTTCAATGGCTTTGCCCGTGGCCGATTTCACCTCACCAATCGGTACCACCACAAAGGTGTCGTTGACTGGCTTGGCAATGGCATCGAACTGTTTCGCCAGGCGCGACAAAAACGCCTGCGTGCTTTCGTCGGTTCGGTCGATATGTTCGATTTCAATTTTCTGTAATCTGGGGTGAACAAAAACGGCGTAGCCATGTGGGGCCACACAGTCACTGACGATCTGGGCCAGTGTTGTTTTATCCCAGCTGGCGCTTTTACGTTCGCGGTAACCCGTTGAATCTTTGATTGAAAATGGTGCCACGGTGCACACAAGCGTGACTTCCCGGGGCGACAGGCCAAAGCTGCGTTTGGAGATCTGAAAGGTATCGCGTACCACCTCACCCAACTTCACCAGGTAGGGCTCACCTTTGGGCGGCAGGCCGTCGATATCGTCTGAGCTCAGTACCAACGTGAGTGAATCCCCGTCCAGTCCGTTGCCATCTTCCAGCCGCCAGCTTTTCAGCCGCGACATCATCATGTCGGCGTGTTTGCCTTCTAACGTGATCATCAATCCCAGCTCCTTGTTACCTTTTTCACATTGGGTGCACGGGTAGCTTCCGGCAGTACAACGTATGTCTCTGCGTTGAAAAGCTCGCCCCGCACATGCGGGTTTAACCGATAAAATGCCGCTTCAAGGGCATCATCATCTTGCCCGATCTGCTTAAACAGAAAGTCCGTCACCAGCTCACCGCCGGGGGCTTTAATCTTCATTGCGGTACTCCAGCAGCTGCAGCTGTACGTCGGTGACCATGGCCCTGCCATCGTGAATGAATTCAGTTTTGCCTTCGGTGAGGTTGCGAATGGTCCAGCGCCCGAGATTGTTGCCCTGCCCGTCGCTGACTTGCTGCGGTTCATCAATCAGAACGCGGATCTTGTCTACTTTGGCAGTGGCCCCGTATTGCAACCACTTGGCCGATAAATCGATAGATTCCAGCGGCCGTCCGGTGCGTTCAGAACGTGCGCCATCAATGATCGCCACTTCACTGAAAGCGCCAGGTGTGGTCCGGTTAAAACGCGTCAGGGGCGTTTTGCCCCCGACACTAAACACAAATTCACCAATCACTAAGTGATGCATATTTCCCTCTACCCCTGATCAATGGCTGCATAGCCCAGTTGCGTTGAAATGGTGTTACCACCCATAAGCGAGGCATATTGCTCGTTCATCTGCTGAATGGCTTCCCGGGCGATATCCTTGGGGTCTTGTCCCTGAGAGGCGCTGATCTGAATGACTGGGGCAAAATGCACTGGCGGTTGCTGACGGGCGAGTGCTTCTTTTTGCTCGACGGCTTTCACCTTCTCGGCAATCTGATCCGGTGAGTCCAGCTTTTTTCCAAACCAACCGCCGATCATCTCGCCACCCATGCCACCAATGATGGAACCGGCAATGCCACCCAGCACTGTACCCACGCCGGGCAGAATGGCGGTACCAATAGCCGCACCAAGACTGGCCCCGCCCAGTGATCCGCCCAAATCACCAACAGCAGCCCCCGTCTGCTCCATGTTTCCACTGGCCAGCCCTTGAGCAACATCCACGGCGCTCATGGCAAAGCCCAGCGGCTTGAGAACAGATGACAGGCCCGTTTTTCCGGCGGATTCAGCTACGTCGCCGCCAATCTCCAGCGCACTTTCCGCCAGTGCAGTCATCGGCATCATGGCAACCGCGCCACCACCGAGCGACAGCGCCGCTCCTTTCGGGTTAATCGCACCAAGCCCACGGCGGAGTAAACCTCCTAGCCCACGGCCGCCCCGGGCACGTGTTGTGCGGGTTCGCGAGCGAGCTCTTTCACCCAATCCGCCCCCGCCACCTGAAGGACCACGACCAGAAGCAACGGCCGCATTCAACCGGCTCCACTGCCGGGCAGCCCGCGCAGCAATCCTGCCCCCTTCTTCGGTTTCCCGGTTCAAGCCTTTCCGGAACAAGCGCCCCTTATCCAGCGTATTGCCAAAAATGAGCGATGCGGCTTTACCCGCCAGCAAGGCACCTTTCAGCCCAATAAAGGCGGCGGCACCAATACCCACAACAGCCGTTAGCCCTTGATTGGCCTCGGCAAAGTCGGCAATGCCATCAACCATCCAACCCAGCGGCTCCAGCACCCAGTTCAAGGCCGGAAGCAAGGCTGTTCCAATCACCACGCTGAGGCGGTTCACCTTGTTGATGAACTGGTTCACGCCGTTTTCGCTGGTGTTGATCCGGGCGTCGTACTCTTTCTGAAGTGACTTGATATGAACGTCCTGCCCTTCATTTGCTAGCTTCAGGGCATCGGTGAAGTTCTTGGTGTTCCCAGCCAGTGCAGCAACTGCCCCTTTAGCTTCTTCTCCGAATATCTGACTAATGAGGGCACTTTGTTCATCTAAAGGGGCGTTTTTGATGGCCTCCAGCACTTCCAGCAATGTGCCGGACGCATCCAACTGCATGGACGAAGCCAGCGAGCGTGAATCAAAGCCAATTGCCGCCAGCGCACTTTTCTGGGTACCGCTTGCCGCATCCCCCAGCGTCAGGCGGCCGGAGATGTTTTTCAAGGCCGTTGCGGATCGTTCTTCGCTCATCCCCGTAGAGAGCATGGCAGCCGCCAGTGCGGCGGATTCATTCACACTAAAGCCAGATGCTTTCGCTGAAGCGCCTTCCCGGGCCATGACGGCGGCAATGTCTTTTGCTTTAGCGTTAGAGTTATTGGAAAGGTGGTTGGAAAGGCCAGCCAGCCCTAACGCTCCTTGCTGATCTAAACCCAATGCCGCCTTAAACGTTGCCAGTGTCTGCCCGGCTTCACCGGCTTCCATATCGAAAGCCACACCCATTTTGGCGGAATCCAGCACGAAGCGTTGCAGCTCACCGATATCTTTGATGCCGCTTTGCCCACCGGCTGCCAGCATGGCGTTAATATCGTTGGCATTCATGGGTGTATTGGTTGAGGTTTTCAGCGACCACGAACGCAGGTCCGCCGCCTGCTCGGGCGACATATCCACGACTTTCTTCACGTCGGCAAATGAGCTTTCGTTTTTCATCGCTGACCACATGGTTGCCGCGACAGGCGCAGCGGCAACCGCCAGGCTTGTGGCCTGCCCGCCAATCTCGCCCAGCTTGGCATTGCGGTGATCAATCCGGCTTTGAATGGACTGCATTTCTTTCAGCCGGCTGTTTTGTTTAGCAAGGGTGGCGTTGGCTTTTTCAGCCAGAGAATCCAGCCGCTTTTGCTCATCAGCAAAGTGCTTGGTGTTGATACCCGCCCTTTTCAGCTCTGCTGCGAGTCCGTTGGTTTTAATGCGGTGCTGGTCTTGCTTCTCGGTCAGCGTCTTTAACGAAGTGCCGGACTTCTTATAGGCTGCATTTAACTCGTTAGTTTTCTGCTTGCCTTCCAGCATGGACTGGCTGAGTGCAGAGACTTTCCCCTGCGCCTGATCCAGCTTGAGCTTCAGCTCGCCTGCGCCCTCATCCCCGGCTTTTTTCATTGCAGACGAGAGCTTTTTCACTTCCTGCTGTGCGGCGCGGTACTCATCCCGCAGGCTGGCCGACTGGGCTTTTTGCTCCGCCAGCGCCTTTCCCAGTTGGTGATGCTTTTCGCGGGACTTATCGATCTGCTCATTGAGCTTTTTGGCCCGCGCAATGGCCGATTCAAACCCCTTCACCTCTCTCAATTGTTGGTTGAGTGACTTCAGTTCACCACGTTGCGCTTCTAACGATTGGGTCAGGCGTTCTGTGGCCGTTGTGGTAGTGACGATATCCTTTGTGCCTTTGACCGTGGCATCAAGGACAAAGCTGATCTTTTCGCTCATCGCTTCACTCCGAGCTTCGCAAGTATGATTTCGTACCGACGCATCGCTACATCCTGCGGCCACTGGCGCAGCTCGCTTTCTGTGGTGTTGCGGTGCATCGGGATCAGATCAATGAGGCTTTCAACGTCGTCGGGCGAAAGAAGTCCCCCGACTGTTGAAAAAAAGCGCCGACCTGCGGCTTGATTGCCAAGTAATCGTTAATCGCCATTCGGTTGAAATCGGCTTTCTCCAGACCGCACACCACGCGGAACATAAAATCTTCTCGTTCATGCTGATCAGTGATTTCCGCCAGCGCTTCAGAGTGTGCCACCTTGGGCACCTTAAATCGGATGTGCTCAATGGTTTCACCGAGTTCATTCTCAAACGGGAACAGCAAGGTGAATTCAAAGTCTTTACCCGTAAGAGGCTGATCACGCAGTTCATCAGACGGCTTCAGGATGAAAGCAGAAATATCGCTGTAGAGTTGATTGAAATCCGGCGCGGTAAGCGTCTCGAATTCTTCAGCAGTCAGATCGGTACAGCCCATGATTGCCGCTTTGCGCTGGGCAAAGTGCTGCTTGGCTGAAAGGGTACCGTCCACACCCATGAAAGGCAGTGCGCGAAATGCCTCAACGGACAGGGTTTTCAGCTCCAGTGTGGGGTTTTCATTGCGTTTGAAGAACGGAAGAGTGCTGGTCTTTTTCATCATCTGCCTATACAAAAAAAGCGCCCGAAGGCGCTTGTTTGATTACGAAAAGGGTTAACCTTGAATCCCGGCTTCACCCATCAAATCGACACCGCCAATGATGGTTTTGCCCGTATCGACGTTGATATCGTGGATCACCGCGCCCGTATCACGCTGAGTAAACGCCTTGCAGGTACCTTCAATGGTGACCGTGGGCTTTTCCCCCATCTTGAGCGCGTCTTTCTTGATACCGGTGATCGGGCCATACAGAGAAAACTCTTCCGTGTAGGGAATGTTCTCAGTGCTTTTGCCTTTCTCAACCACGTTAATTTGCGCATTGCCCATCAGATAACGGCCCAGTGCTGCAGCAATCTTTCCGTGCTCACCGCGCACCTTCAGCGACCAACTCAGTTTTTCGATGCCGACAGCATCTTCCGAGGCCACGAACGCCCCTTCATTGCTGGCCAGCTTGGTTTTGATTTCCGGCGGGGTGAATTCCACAATCTCATTCACCAAAGGCACAGACTCAACCTGTGCCGCAATCCGCAGTCGAATACGATCAGCCATTCACCACCTCTTCGAGCCAGGCTTCAATCAATCCGTTATCCACACTCAGCTCATACACCATGTGCTCATTGGGTGAGTAACGGCCATAGTTCACGCACAAGAACCAGCGCCCGGCGTTGTAGTTCTCCAGGTTGTTTTTGCTCGGGTGCAGAAACGCTTTGAATACCGGAACGATTTTTTCAGCAACCAGGCTCTGGCCCCAGTTCGTCAGCCGATCGATCACCTGCTGCATGAATTCTTCTGTCAGCAACTTGCCCATCAACGGCTGACTGGTTTCTTCCAGCTTGCGTGCCAGCAAATCTTCTAAGCCCACATGCGCAATATAGCGGCCCGTGTTGGTCCGGTTCCCGATAATTGAATAGCCACCCATTCGGGGACGGGCAATGGTGACAACCCCATGCTTGTTCAGGAAATTAGCTTGGGTGGTTTTATCGTTGATTTTGTAGGAGACGTTTCGCGCCGTTTCATCACAAAGCACGCCACGGTTTTGCGGGCTCTCATACCCTTCAACTGAGGCCATAGCCGCCACCAGTGCAATCGAAGCAGGCATCAGCACCTGCGCCCCGTCGTAGGTTTTCATAAACCATGGGTCGATAATGCACAGCTTGTCTTCCCCCGTACCTTCAGCACCGAATTCCCCTGCAAATTCTGCCGCGGCCATATCGTTGGTATTTGGCCCATCCAGCACCGGGCGGCAGCGCACATCCCGCCCCAGCAATGCCAATTTCTGGCCCACAGCTTTGCTGTGAAAGCCGGGGGCAGCAATCACGGTTGGTGTTTCCGGGCATCCCTTCACGGTTTCCAGACCGGTGATTGCCCCTGTTGCCGCTTCCACACCGCCAATCACATTGGCTTCATTTTCTGCTGCAGTCGCCCCTTCTGGCACAATGGTGACGTAGAGAATACAGCGCACGTATTCCATCAAATACCGCACGACATTCGGCAGTGAACCTTGCCGAGAGCCGGTTGAATCCAGTGCCAGCATCGCATCAGCATAATTCCAAAGCCGTGTGGGTTCGTTGAATGCCAGGTGCCCGGCCTTATTGGGCGCGGTGCCGGTTAAGTGAACCACCTGAAGTGCCAACGGCCCCATACTGGGCAATGGCTCAATGGTGTTCACCTCCGCGCCATTGAGTTCAAAATCTTGAATTGGTGCCAGCATTATTTATCTCCCTGCTTAACTGGTACCTGCGCAGGCTTGCCAATTTTGCCGTTCAGCAGCAAAAAAGACGCCTGTGCAGGCAACAGTGCAATGGTTTTTTCGCTGGTGTCGTACCAGCGGCCATTCAATCGGAACTTCTGCAGGATCGTGTAATCCTGCCGCCCCTGTGGTTTCGGGGTTGCCATGTGCTTTTCCTGTTGGTTAATAAAGAAAAACCCGCCAGCGAGCGGGCCAGGGTTTATTGCGGAATGGTGTCGCAGTGAATGGGAATGGTGTACTCGCTGCCCTGCCTGACAATGGTTTGTTCACACACAGGCTCATGAGTCAGCTCAGTCCAGCCCCACCCCAGGAAAATGCTGATCACAACAATGGTGATTGGGTCAATACTTGCTTTCATGTTGAGTCTCTCTGCCAACATTCAGATATAAAAAAACCGCTTACGCGGCTGGCGGGGGTGCAACGTCTACTGAAGGCTTTTCAGGCCAGATGACATCTTCATATTTTTGGTAAATATCCGTCAAATCACGCAGTTTCTGGCGATAATCACGAAAGGGCGCAATATCCAGATTGTTATCTAATGCAATGTTGACCAGATAATCCGCTTCGACGAGCAGAGGTGCGCGATGTACACGGATTTTTTCCAGCTCGGTTTCCAACACGCTGGCATCAATGACCGCCTGGGCTTCTTCAGGCGTTAAGCCTAAATCAACAAGAATTCCTTTATGAGCCGGCACATTAATCAGCTTTTCACCTTTGACAAGGATAGATTTAATCATGCTGTCGCCCCCTTCGCTGGGATTGGATAACCAATATAAACGGTTCCGTGATCATTCTCTGGGTGGTTCTGCAAATTGTTGACGTGCATTGTTCTTGCCAACCACTTGTAATTCAAATAATTGTTCTGTGCATCAGCCAACTCACCATCATCTTTCAGCATGTATGTGATTGGTTTGTTTGAGTAAATGCGATATTTCAGTTTTCCACCTCGTAGATGAAAACTTGAATATCGGTAGTTCCTGAACCCAATTCCCGGACCATTATATGGGCTGTCGACACCCTCAGGATCATACTTATAGCTTTCAACATAGCCTTTGTGACTGATGCCGCTCACACACTCTCGGTAACGCTGATAATTGACAACGGTACGCAGATAATTGGCATCACCGTTCCACGGATAGGTTTGCCCTTTTAAAATCACCAGTGCAGAAGCAACGTGCGTTGTATCAAAATCACCCGGATCATTGCTCGTATTGTTATTCCAATCATAATGACGATAGATCTGAATGGTCGTCTCATCGCCCATCGGCAACTGAAAATACACAGGATAAAACGTATCTTTGTCACCATTCACAGTCAGCTCGACAAAATAACGTCCCTCCCCCTGAATATCGACAGCTTCCGTATCAGCCATCCACTTTTCAAACTTCTGCCGTGATTGCTCGACACGTTGATCAATCTGGCCCATTTTAGCGGTGACTGTTTGCGCCAATGCCTGACTTGCCGCCGTTTGCTCAGCCGCCGCTTTTTGAATATCCGTTAACTGTTGTTCAATACTCATTGATTACACTCCAAGTTGTCGCAACCGCTCACTGATACGCAGCTGTTCATGAGCGATATGTATCTGGGTTGTTTGGGACTGAATGAATGCTGCGGTACTGGTTGCCAGTTCTTCCACCATCATAAGGTTGATGTTTTCTGTTCCAACAACGACCGTGATGCTTTGCGTTGGTAGCGGGGATATATCCAGGGTGAATTTTTGAATCCAGCTTGCGTTGGCCGATTTGTACGTCAGCAAAGTAGCTGGCGCCGAATACACCGCCAGCAACGTGCCCGATTCCAGAAAGAACCCCACCTCACGCACTTCATATTCCAGATTGCCTTTAAAGACGGCCGCCATACGCAGCTGTGTCTGGCTGAGCTCTTCCCAATCAGAAATCAGCTCACGTTGCTTTTCATTCTGAAGGCGGGTTTGCTCCGCGCTTGGCTGATAACTTTTATCACCGGCGGCAATCCACTTAATGGCCCCTTTAATCCCTTGGTTTCTCGCGCTAATCAGCTCCGCTAACCCGGCATTGGTGTATTGCACAATGGGGGAATTCATCTTGATACTCCAAAATCAATCTCAGTAAGAACAAAAAAGCGCATCGCGCCAGCAGAATAAACGGTTGCATGACAGCCAGGTGTGGCTGCTAACTGCGTAGAAAAAGCATCATCATTGACAGTCCAATGGTACGGTACGGCTGTGATGGACAGGTTGGCTTCAGCGACAGGTGAAGATGAAATTTCCCCGGAATAACTCACATCCTGTGTCGTCATACCCTTTTGCATCACACCGCTAAAACCAAAGCCAGATGCAACACCAAAACCTAAAATTAAACCAACGGTATCCCGTTCAGACTTTGTCCGCTCAATACGCGTTAACATGCGCTCAGCAATTGCCTTCGTCACCGGCGCATTGCGTTTCCAGGCAGTCAGTTCTAAATGGTATGGTCCCGGCGGCTGTTCCATCCGGTACCAAGGGGTGATCTCTATGTCGCAATCCAAAGCATCCATTGCAACAGCCAAGCCTTCCCGCGTACCCGCTTTTCGATGAATATCAAACGCTTTCTCTGCCGTCTTTCTTTGCTGAGCAAGTGTGTCTATCGGCTGCCAATCCATCACACCACGCTCAGCTGCAAGCAGAGAAACAAACTCTTCACGGGTGAGATTTGGCTGTTTCAAATCAGGGTATGGAGAAGACTGCGACTGAATAACGCGATGCCAGGCATACTCCAGTGCCTCTTCTACATCCGTGCGGTTTTCCGGCTGCACTGAGGTGAAACTATTCGGCTCGGACATCAATTATCACCTCGGTGCAATACGGGGCCTCATCCCAAGCGCAGATCACATCAGTTGCAGGTTCATGCACCTTTGCCCGACGTGCACCAAGCTCATAGAAAATATGGGCAATCTCTTCGCGGTCGACCACGGTATTTAATCGGTGCTTCTTCTCTGCAAAATTCATCGCCACTTGATGCGCATCAGACAATGACACAGGTCTTCCCGGCTCTGAGCCGGTATAAAGCGTGGCGACAATGCGATACGGTTTAGGGGTTGCAGATTTCGTGGAAATCTCATCGGATTCTTGCGCAATATCATCACGCTTTAGATAGGCCGCCACCCGATTTAACAGCGGCTGCCCTGCTTTACCGTCAGCAGTTTCTCGGCTCAACACCGCAACACACACCTTGCCAGAATGAGGCTCCAGCATTTTCGGCCAGGCATCTTTAACTGGCATGGGTCTGGTGAGATTTTGAAACTCATACCGCATCACCACGGCATCCGATTCAGATTCAATCTTGATGATTGGCCGCTCATCCAGCGTCAGGGCATGGAACTTGTAGCCCATGCGTGTGCCTGTGGTGTGAAACTGATACGGCGCCAAATCAAACCGCCTGAGCAAATCATCGTTGCTTTCCATCACAGCAGGTTTGGGCGGAAACACACTGGTATCTTCCGGCTCTAGTACCTGCCGTTTCAGGTTGTACTGCAGCGCCAGCAAATCCACCATGTCACTTTCAGTGACGAACTTGCGGAACATCTGCAGTGCCCAGTAATTCTGTTCCCGAATCTCTGCAATGCGTTTGAGCACAAACGCCTGGGTGATCTGCGCCAGCAGCTCCGATTCATTGGCAAAGGCTTCTGCCACCTCGGCGGCTTTATCCGGATCTTTCTGCGTCAGGTAATCAATGGCGTGCTGTTTGTAACCAGCGAGCAGCGTTTCAAAATCTGGTACCTGAAACGCATTTGGGATATTCATAAACCACCTTTTAACGTGAATGGCTGGCCCTGCCAGCTCCCCGTCACTTCCACCCGAAACCCTTTCCCCGTCGGCACTGCCCTGCACTGAGAAGCTTTAAAGCTTTGCAGTCCATTCACCGGGCTGGCCAGTGCTTCCAGTGTCAGGTTCTGCACTATCATGGCCGTGGTTGGGTCCTGTAATTTCCCTAAGTAAGCAATGGCCCGGTTACCCACGCCGCGGCGCTTTATCCGGCTGCTCACCTGCGTTGTCAGAATGCGTTCAAACCGACAGGCCAGCGCCTGCAAACCCGTTACAGTTCGCCCTGTTTTAGGGTCAATTCCTATCATGCTACTCCTATCAAGGCTTCGCCTTACTGGTTGGCCGGCCTTCAGCATCGTCATGGTGGTGTTGCGTCAAGCTCAAGCCCTCAACAGACACATCACCGCCTGTGATTTCCATGCCGCCTGAAATCGTTGCTGCACCGCCGCCGGGACCGCCCGCAACGGCAAAGCCGCCCATGTGGTTAAAGTTGCCCGTGCTGACGGTGTTTCCGGTTAAAATGGTGTCACCGGTACGGTTCACACTGCCCGTGTGTTCCAGATTCCCGGTATGGGTCACATCTGCATTGATGATCAGGCCACCCGGGTAATTCACTGTCAGCTGCCCCGAATCCAGGTCGTACAGCTCTGTCATTCCGTTGCCGTAATCCGTCATCACTTCATGGGCTGCGGTGGTCGGGCACGGGTATTGGCTGGACGGCAACCCCATCAGGGCCACCGCATTATTCAGGTTGTCCCCACTGCCCAAATTCAGCAGTAGGCATTGTTCACCCAGGCTTGGCCTGCGGTACTGCGACACCCGGCCAGACGCAAACACAAAAAAAGGGATGCCTGTTGCCAGGTTATCCCCCGTTGCCACGTTCACTGCGTTTTCGCTCGCCGCATTCACGTAGCCCAGCCGGATCATATTCGCCGCTGCCCGTCTGTTTTCTTCCACTTCCTGCTTTAAGCTCAGTAGCTCACGTTCCAGTGAAAGCAGGCGATTGAGCAATTGCAGCATCAAAGTCACTCCCGCCAAATTCCTGCACAACGTTATCGACTGGGCCCATGTAAATGCGTTGCTTGAGCGTCACCACCCGCATGAACACGCCCAACGTGGGGTCAAACTTACGAGGCACATTCGACACCAGCCGGGTCTCTTCCGTATCGTCGAAACAACCAAAGCGCTGATTGAGCAATTCGCGCTCCAGCCGGGTCGACACATCCAGCGCTTCTAAATCGAAATCCGTCGAGGTCGGTACCTCCACCAAAAACCGCAATTCAATCTCATGAAGCTTGCGGCCATCGTTCCCCGTATGGTTCACCGGTTCACTTTCGCCCACCTGATAGCTGATCGTTGTTTCACTCAGTTCAACAGGCGCTCTGCGGTAGGCGGAGGAAATCGTAATTGAAAGGGATTGCTGCAGTGTGCTGATCACCAAAGTCACCCACTCACTGGGCACCCGAAAGAACGTATCTGAATTCACGGTGAAAATGCTCCTCAAACTTGCGGTTTAGCTCCGGCAGGTAAGAGTCAATAATCTCTTCTGCCTGATCGGATATATCCATAGTGACCAGTTGGATAGACTTGCGCCCTTTCATCGTTCGGCGGAACACCAAAAGCTGATCGCTATCCATCGGGTTGATAAACGCACCATCGAAAAAATGCTCACCCACCTGCACGCCGGATTTTGTCTGCACCGGCTTACCCAAACGATGAACACCAATCTTCCTCACACCCACCCAGAGCTTGGAGGTGCGCCCGCTTTGATAAACCCGAAAACGGGTACGGAATGATTTGGCTTCAATGTTGAGTTCAAATCCCAGCTCAGCCATCGTCACAGCCTTGAACCAGTTATTCACGGACCGGATTGCCCGGCGAACGGCTTTATTCAGCTCATCCGGTAAGTGCTTAAACTTTTCCAGAAACTCGGTATCAACCACCATCTGTGTATTCAGACCAACCACGCTTCACCCCTGTTTGTATCAGGTTCATGGTGTACTGCCGGATCAACTGACTCTCATCATTTCCCCGGCCTTGTGCCGGGCCCTGAAACACCAGCTGATACGGCTTTCCTTTGTATTCCAGCGTAGAGAGTTCCGGCAGGTCATCATCCGTCATCAGTGAATACACGGTACGACTTTCAGTTTCCTGACGGCGAACATACCCGCGAAAAGGTGACGGCGTGCCATCCGGCGCGGTTGCCAGCATCGCATTGCTAAAACAATCCAGTACAGAAGCCCGCAACAACGCACGGGCATCATCAAAGGCAGCCATCAGGCCGCCGCTTCAGGTGCCACTAATTCACCCGTCAGCAACACTCCGCCGTCATTAAACACACCCACAGGCGCAGTGACCTTTCCAGCGCCTTGCGGCTGCTTCTTAGTGAATTCACCTTCATCGAAATAGGCAAACTCTCCCAAAAACGCAGGTGTATCACCCGCTTTAATCGGGCCATCAAAATGCCCTGTGTATCGCGCAGACACCACAGTACCTGCCGAGCCACTCAGGTTCGGGACCACAACCAAATTGCCATAAAGCAACGGGGTATCTTTGGTCGCACCGCCAGCCGGGGCAACAATGTCGATTTTCTTACCTTCAGAAATATGCATGTCAGCTTTCCTAAAAAAGAAAAGCGCCAATTCGGCGCTCTTTGAGGGAAAATTCAGGGCACTTAAGCCGCAGCTTTGAATGTTGCTTTTGCCAGCCCGCGACGGTCTGCCACTTTGGCAGCCAGGTCGTATGTGATTCGGAATTTCGCACCGTCAGACGACCAGCCTTCATGGGTTTCCAGCCAAGGTTCCTGCTGACCATCAAGGAAGCCCATCAGCACGTTATCAAAGTCTTTCCCGGTCAGGGCAATCGCGCCGTTGATGTCGGCCAGCCGTGCAGTTTCAACCACCTTGTCGAATTTCTTATAGGCAGGATTGAAAGAATCCGGCTTGCTGGCAGTGTTCAGCACCGCTTCGAGATAGCTGGCATGATCCGGGTTCGCCAGCAGAATCTCACCGCGCAGATCCAGCGCATCACCGCCACTGCTCACCGCAGTCGCAAATGACTTATGCAGCGCCATCACCAACGCTGCATAGTCACCCGCGGCAATGTCTTTGAACAGGTTGCCCCAGCCCTTATTCTGCGGCGCAAGGAAAACGTCTTTCCCGTCGCCCATCTTGGCACTTGCAAGAATCGCATTGAAATACAACTTGTCCGCCAATCGGTAGGCCGCCTGCACAAACTTACGCGGCACTTTGGACACCAGCGCGATGTCATCGTTAATGATTGCCTGACGGGTGAATGAGATTTCACGGCCAAAGGTCGCTAGCTGAATTTTCTCACCTGAGCCGGTTAGCATGGCTGTTTTGTATTCACCGTCTTCAGAGACTGCCATCAGATCCGGTGCATCGTTCACCGTCACCATGTCGGTTTCTTTAAAATTCGGCAGGTTCTCGGTGTTTGCCAGCTCCCGGAACAGCGGCTGGCGCAGTTTAGCTTCTTCACGCATCACGGTGCGCACCCCTTCCGTAATAATTCCGGAGAAGTCCTGACTGTTGAATGCCCGGGCCACCAGTTCATTCTTAGAACTGCAGGCTTTGGCGTCTTTCCCCAGCGAGATTTCCGCCATATCCAGCAACGACTTCAGGCTGTATGGGTTATCTTTTTCCAGCTCGGCTACCGAGCAGCGAGCTAGTAGCGCATTTTGCAATGCATCTTTCGTGATGTTGCCGTTTCCGGCATGCACCGCAGATGTGATATTCAAAGGCGCTGGCGGCTCTGTGCCATTGGCTGAGCTGTTCCCCAAACTGACCAGAATCTTTTGTGCCGCATGGGCTTCCGTACATTCCATGTCATTGAGCATTTCATCACGCAGTTCATCACTGACCTTATGCTGAGCACACAGCACACGAATCGCCTGCTGACGTGCGTTTTCTTGTTTCACTGCCGCCTGCAGTGACGCTGGATCAATTGGTTTTGGCATGTTGTTTACCTGTTGCGAGGGAATAGTTACAGCCGCGCTCGCGGCCAGCGGTAAAGGTTCGGAACTGTCCGGCTCTGGCTCCGGCGTGGGTTCCGGCTCGGGTTCATGATTAGGGTCCGGTACCGGCTTCAAGTGGTTCACTAAATTAGCCGGGGCATTCTTGAAGCCTTTCAAAGCGTCAGGGCTCAATGCTTTCAGGCAGTTCGTCAGATTCACCGGGTCAATCACCTGATCAATCAGTCCAAATTCCAGCGCCTGCTCTGCGGTAAACCAGGTTTCAGCCGCCATTGCGGCCAGCACATCTTCCAGTGATTGTCCGCTGCGCTCTGTGTAGGCTTCGGCCAACGTCTGCTTGGCATTTTTCAGTTGCGTTAACGCACTTTCTAAATCCTGCTCACCACCCCACGCCCCAATCATCGGGTCATGAATCATCAGCGTGGCGTTTTCCGGCATATGGATTTCATCGCACGCCATCAAAAAATAGCTGGCAGCGGATGCCGCAATGCCATCTACAATCCCGATGGTTTTACCTTTGTGGGCTTTAATGGCGTTGTACATCGCCAACCCTTCATACACAGAGCCGCCGTAACTTTGTATTCGAAACTCGGCATCTTGCGTGCCAACTGCCTGCAATGCGCGGATCAGGTCAATCGCTTCAATGTCATACGCACCAATATCGCCGTGAATCCACACCCTCACAGGCTGGCCCTCACCCTGATTTTTCAGGGTGAACCATGATTTATTACTCTTTGGCATTTTCGCCTCTCTGTTCGTGCTGAATGTTTTTAACCAGGTTATGGGCCGGGTCTGCCGTGCTCACGATGCCCATATCATTCATTGCATTTCGCTCGGCCTGTATTTCACGGCGGGTTGCCAGCGGGTTGATATTGCGCTCACGCTGCGAATGACTGAGCGAGTGCAGCCCAAGGCGGGTACCCTTTTCAATGCCGGTCATTTCTTTCGCCGGATCAATCCAGGGCATCACCGGAGCCTGATAAATCGCATTCAAAATGCTTTCTCGGTCAACGTCTTTCGGCAGCTTCAGCTCGCCTGCCAGCACTGCCATAGGCAACGCCAGACGATATTGTGGACGTGTCCAGCTGGTGACGAACTTGCGCTGAAGCACCCGGTAACGAGTGAAAGAATCAATCAGCTCCTGCCGTGCAGCGGAGTAACTGCCGGTGTAATGCCGGGTCACGCTGGAGTTATTCACCCCGGCCCCGGCGCTGGCCATGCGCATTTGAGACTCACGGAACGGATTGCTCATCGCCTCACGGCGGTTCGACTCAATAATGCCTGCGTCTTCACCCGGGCTGAGTTCAAACGAGTTGCCGTAACCCAGCGTCATATCAACCGGGTCGCCAGCACCTTTGAACCCATCCCCTTCCCCAAATCCGGTCCCGTCCTTCTTCACGAAGTAACTGAAGCGGCTGGCGATCTGCGCGCTGATGCGTTCGCTTTGGTCGTAGTCTTCCAGGTCAGCAATCAGGTCCATCACCGAATGCAGCAAAGAAACACCCCGGTTCTGATTCAGCCGCCGGCTAAATTTCAGGTGAGCCATGTAAGTGGCATCCACCTCAACAAACTCAAAGCCCAGTGCGTTTTTCTGAATCAGATATTTCAGCGGCTGGCCCAGTGCATTCCGTTGAATGCCCTCCATCAACCCCCGCTCTTCCTCGGTGATATGATGCGGAATGAAATCAGGTTCAAACGGCTGTACCGCAAACGGCGTGCGTGTCGGGTAATGAATGTCCGGGTGAACACCCATGTAATAGCGCCCGAAGACTTCCCCGTCCCGCAGCCAGGTACGACAGGCCAGCCACTCGGTTTCTGCCCGGGAATGCTCGCTGTCGATGTTCTGTTTCAGGGAATACAGCTCCAACCATTTGCTGATTGCCTGCGCAAACTCAACATGCACTTCGCCGTCTTTGGTGAGCGGTTGCGGTTCAATCATGATGCCGTTCGGCCCCACCACGTTGGCGCACAGCTCATCTAAAATCGCGGTGACAAACGGGTTGTTTTCATCAAAGTGCCGCGCCCGTTGCATCAGAGCTTTGGTATCGCGATTGAGCTGGTTTGCAGTACCGGAAGATTTCCGGTTCGGTTTTCGTGTGTTGGGGTTTCGGGGAAGTGCGGCTTGATACTTGTTATAGAGAATGCGGTCATGGGTGCGTTGCAGGCCGGCTTTCGGGCTGAAGAACCCGAACACGCGATCAATCAGGTTGGCATTACTCAAGGTAGTTCCTCCTGATCATGCTTCTGCGACCGCCCTGCTGCTCCCGAGCTATCAAGCCTTGCAAGCGCTCTATTTCCCGGCGCACCGTTGCCAGGCTGGCGAGGGTCAGTTTCTCGCCTTCGGCAGTTTCTACTGCCTGCTGATTCAAAATTTTCCGCTCAGCGTCCAAGTACCATTGCAGGCGCTCACGATTCGTTGTCATCCGAAAATACCTCTTGAATGCCTGCGGCGCGGCTGCACCTGTCGTTCAAACACAGGCTGCTGATCCGCATCCACCACGTTAGAGTTAAACTGCCAGTCAGCTGCCCACGCTGGCGGGCTCTGCCAGTTAATTTCATCCCCGCCCTTGTAATGCATCGCCGCCTCAGCGTACGCACACAGGTCGAAGCTTTCATTTCGTGCTCGCTCTGGTTTTTGCCAGTTGCCTTTCTCGTCGACAAACTCGGCGGTGAGTTCATCAAACCAATCCCGCTCCGCCCAGCTCGGCAGCCAGAAATAGCGCGAGCCAAACTCTGCCCGCTCATAGCTGGCAGACACACGGTTTTTCAAACGGTTGGTATGCAGGATTAACAACGGAATTTCACCATGGGCGTGTTTGCTTCGTTTGTCGGGATAACTTTCTTTCACCAGGTTATCCTGTTCGCGGCTGGCCCCTTTGAGCAGCCGGAACAAATGCGCCAAGCCTTTGCCCTTCAGGCGGTTGTAAAACTGATAACTCAGCTCGGTGACGCTGGTCGATTTGTTGTCCCGGGTATCACCGGAACCGCCGGAGTCGCACAAGGTGATCAGCGGTTTCATCACCCGGCCAGAACCATCTGCCAGCGGATAGGTTTTCTGCATCACCTGATCGATCAGTAAATCCCAGTCTTCCGCATACACGGCCGGGTTAATCCGGTCGCCATTACGGTGCGGCGTGGTGAGAATTTCAAAGCGGTCAATCAACCAACGCTGTAACCCTTCACCGAACACCTGCGCCTGTACCACAAAGCGCGGGTTCGATTTACCGCCCTGTACATCCACAGTCATGATAAGGAAGCGACCACCCAAAGGAATCACACCCCTGTCATAAGGATGCGCCATGGCACGCTGCTGGAGTTCGTGGGCGCCGATATCCTGCCCGCGAGATTGCAGAATGTAAGGCCGCCCGACATCGATGTTGAAAAAGGATTTCAGTGTTTCTTCATCACCACTGGAGTCATGAAGCTCCTGCGCCGTCAGGTAACGGTAAACAAGGTTCTCCCAGCTTTGATAGGTGGCAACCACCCCTTCAAACCAGAAAGAAGCCCATTTCGACTGGCGGATCTTATCTTCATCAGTGACTTCTTCACCGTACTGGTCAATCGCTCCTTCCCGAAACCACTTACCAGCAAGGCTTTTATCCTGCTTTTGAACTTCATCAATCCGGTGCGTACAGCGCGGACAGCGACAATGCGCACTCTTCGCCTTATCCTGTGGGTCTTGATAGTCATCATCCCAATGAAGGGTTTCAAAGTGCGGCATGAAGTAAAAACCGCAGTCATCGCATTGCCAGTAAAAGCGCCGCCTGTCACCCGTGTTATAAAGTTGAGCAATACCACCACAGGGCTGCACCTCGTGCGGCCCTAACTGCTCAACGGGTTTAGGGTGCCGGACAATCCGGCCGGGAGAACTCTCAGCCATTGCCATGCCGGAAGATTTTGCGTTTTGAATCCGCTTGAGCATCAGCTGAAACTTACTACCTTCCTGCCCAACCGACTCATCTGAACGGTCGTAGTCTGAACACCCGGCGTAACGATAGGTACTGGCAGATAAAGACGTTTCCGTCGCTGAATCCAGCTTAAGGTTCATGCCGTTCTTAAAGTGTTTGAACGTCAGGTTATCGTCGGATTTTCGCCCGGTTCTGAGTTTCACAATACCGGGTGTAGCACTGAAACAACGGTCTAAATCGACCTTCGACATTTCTTCAGCTTTGGTTTTGGTGCTGTAAATCAGCAGCATATCGCCCGGGGCTTGAGTTACGGCATAGTTGATCCAACCTTCCACCATGGCTTTCGTTTTACCGCTCCGGGCCGGGCCGCCCACGATCACCGCTTCATAAATCCGGCGAGATAAACAATTCAGCGGCTCCCGCATATAGGGAACCTGAGTAGATAAAAACTTGGTCACATCCGTACCGTCAGAGATCCACAACTCATCATCTGCGGCTTCAACAGGTGTTTTGTCAGAGGGACGGCACAAGTACGCCAGGCTGCGGCGAATCTCAGCAGCATCGGCAAATTTCACACCCAATCGCGGGTCAAACTGTTTCAAGCTCATCAGCCACCGCCTTCAGGTCAAAGTTAAATAACCGCTCTAAGTCTTCAAGCTGCTGCGGTGTTGCTGTCGGAATCGCCGATTCAATACGGGTAATCACCTTCTCTTTGAAGCTTTTTACCCCAGCAATACACAATGCAATCTCAATCTCATGAGCCTCACGGGTGACCAAGTCCTCAGCATCTTTTCCCAAGCTGAGCTTTTCCCGCTCAGCCTGTACAAACGCACGCAACTCAGCCGCCGTTTTAAATCCCATCAAGTCCGGTGCATCACTTTGCTTTACCGGGCGTTGGCTTAAATGCATGGCCGCCTGAATCACATCGTAAAGTGGCGCATTTTTAGGACCGGTTGCCATCGGCTCAAGCCCGACGGCTTTAAATCGTTTGCGAATCGTTGCTCGGTTCAGCCCGAAGGCTTCCAGCTCCGATAAATTCCAGAGGCGTTTTTCATTGTTCATTGATCCCCTCGGGCAAGGTTCCGCACTGCTCGGGGTAGTTATAACACCGACGCAGATTCTCAATGCGAGATGCACATAAATCGAAATACATCAGCCAGACCGGATCGCGCCTTGCGGCATCGCCCCATGTTTGCGGCGGTGAATGGTATGGCTGAGTGCAGGAAAGTAAGTAAGCGGCAGGCGGTTTAATCAGTTGGGTTTTGTACTGCGTCACTACCTGTGTTTTGGTGGTAGTACATCCAGCGGTCAGCGCCAGGAATAGGTAAATCAGCACACTTCGCATCTGAGATATCCTTGTCTATCTGCTGTCTGGCCTGTGTGGCTTTGGTTTCCCACTGCTTTCGCTGCTGCGCTGCCTGTTCAGCAGCCAATCGTTCACGCGCTGCAACGGCTTCCAAATACGCCACGGTTTGTTCCATCGACTTATTGATCGATACAACTTGCGTCAACTGCTGCGCGACACTGGCTTTTTCTGCCAGTGCGGCTTTCAGCTCACGGGTGGTCAGGCAGTTATCAATAAATACGACGGCCAGCAGTAATGCCAGTGCTGCTAGTCCGTAGGTTTTGAATCGAGTAACCATTAAGGCAAATCTCCCGTTCAGACTGGCGGCGCTTTACAATACCCGCACAGTTGTTGGCAGCCACCCTGCAATCTTTCCCGTTCACAAACACCCAGCGGGTCAGTTCATCGCAGGCCGTTTCATCATCAGCGTTGAGTTTTTTCAGGAAGGTGGAACGGGCAAAGTTACCCGCGCCAAGGTTGAACACAAAGCTCACGCTCATATCGTATTGCGTCTGGCTAACATCCGCACTGAGTAGCCGATCAACCACCCGCTCTGCCAACTGAACATCGTCGATAAACCAGTCGGCCATGTCGCGATAACTGGCTACATCGCCTTCTTTCACGTTTTGCGTGTGGCCCAACCCTACAGTCCATTTATCAGCACTGCATTGATAGGCTTCGGCCATGCAGCCTTCGTAATCAGCAATGTGCTTTAACCCATTTTCACTGGTTTTCAGTTCAGTATTTGTGGTGAACACCAGCCCCAGTACCACGGCGACCGCACAGCCGCCGCTAGTCTTCCATTTGTTCATAGGCTTTCCTTGTATCCGGGTGGTTTTCCAATACCTGCAAGGTGCGGCGTTTGTAGTACCAGTTCACAAACATGGTGATGAGCGTGGCAACAATGGAAACCAGCACGCCCACTTCGTTGAATGACAGGCTCGAAAAGAAGCCGGTGAAACCCGCCCAGAAGTAGGCGAACCACGTAATGATTTTCTCTTTCATAGGCGAATTTCAGACATAAAAAAACCGCCGGAATGGCGGTCTGACAAGGGACAAAAC
>NZ_JASJOJ010000029.1:0-58421 GCF_038519165.1 Photobacterium sp. SP02 | reverse complement strand
CGCCGTAATATCCGGATGCAGACGAAGTTCAATACCGGTTTCAACCGCATCAAAAATCAAATGAAAACGCCGAGAAAAAAGATTGAAAACACCCAATAGACACTATATTTAAAGAAAATATAAATGACGAAAAATAAATTAACAAACCACTCATCAAAAATGTACCAACAATAAGCTAAAAAATGAAACCATTAACAATTAAGACAGGTTTTGTTTATTGATAAACCGAATTAAAACTATACCCCACAGAGATAGAGCGGGTTCATTGCAATGTCCCGTGCAGCAAACCGCAAGCAATGACGTGCGACCAAAAAGCAAAAGAAAGATGAGCGAGATAAGAAAAATAGAAAGATAAGAAAAAGCAGAGCAGAAACCAGACTCGAGGCCCCCATAACAAGGCAGCGCCCTGACACGGCATCAAAAAAAGCCCGAACCAGATGGCCGGGCCTGAAAAACCAGATGAGCCGTAACGGCTACTGGCGGGTGATCACATAGGCATTATTCGCCATGCCAATACCGACCCGGCAACTGGAAGAAAAATGGTGTCTGCTGCGGGTGTAGTTGGCGGGAATCGGAGAGTTGGCGCACACAGTGAAACTGGGCCTGTACTTATCGGCATACACCTGCGTACTGCCGTTGACTGAGTTGCCTGAGCCAAAATTACAGGCCGGATTGTAGATGTTGGCGATAATCACAAAGCCGTCGTACACCCGGCTGTGGTATCCGGCGCAGGTGTTGAACAATGCACCGCTCTTCGGCGCTACAGTCAGAATGTAGGCATTGTCGCTGTGCTGCCAGCTGCCGCAATCGAAATTAACTGTGGTGCCGGTGATGACATAGCCGTCTGGAATGAAGTCACCCCGGCAGATGGTCATTCTTCTCGACTGCGCCCGGAACATGTCGCTGAGACGCTCATCAGACAGCATCTGATCGCCCGGGATCTGATGGATCTGAGCATCCATATGATATTGGTCAATAAAGCTTTGCGCTGCATCGCCGGCATGACTGCCTGTGGTGCCAAACACGCAGCCGGCCATGAACAACGCCAAAGTGTGTTTCAACATAACGATTCCTCTGAAATGTGACAGTTGAAAACACAGAGTCTTAAACCAGGTTCAAGCACAAAGATATGGCTGAGTAGCAAATATGCAATAAAGCTAATAACAAAGCGGTACTGATAGTCAGCATGGTTACAGGCTGGCGCCCTAGCTGTCACTGATGGCATATCAACACTTGCCCGTTCCCAGCACAGGCAGCAAAAGCTCGCCTTGTTGGCAAGATAGCTGCTGACAAAAACAAAGAACCCGCCATACGGCGGGTTCTTTTATCTATCAACAGGTGACGGGGCTGATTACATCATGCCGCCCATACCACCCATGCCGCCCATGGCCGCGCTCATGTCCGGCGCGTCAGACTTAGGCAGCTCAGTGACCATGGCTTCGGTGGTGATCATCAGACCCGCAACAGAAGCGGCGAACTGCAGAGCAGAACGGGTCACTTTGGTTGGATCCAGGATACCCATTTCCAGCATGTCGCCGTACTCGCCAGTGGCTGCGTTGTAACCGTAGTTACCTTCGCCACGCTTCACTTCGTTCGCCACGACAGATTCTTCATCGCCGGCGTTACGGGTGATTTGACGGATAGGTGCTTCCATGGCACGCAGTGCAACACGGATACCGACAGTTTGCTCTTCGTTGTCGCCAGTCAGATCTGTCAGCTTAGAAGCGGCACGGATCAGGGCAACACCACCACCGGCAACCACGCCTTCTTCAACCGCAGCACGGGTTGCGTGCAGGGCATCTTCGACGCGGTCTTTTTTCTCTTTCATTTCAACTTCAGTCGCCGCACCAACTTTGATCACAGCAACACCGCCAGCCAGTTTAGCTACACGCTCTTGCAGTTTCTCTTTGTCGTAGTCAGAGGTGGCGTCTTCGATTTGCTGGCGAATCTGAGTCACACGACCCTGAATCGCCACTTCTTCACCGTGACCATCAATGATGGTGGTATTTTCTTTAGTGATAGAGATACGCTTGGCCTGACCCAGATCTTCCAGGGTCACTTTATCCAGTTCCATGCCGATTTCTTCAGAAATCACAGTACCGGCAGTCAGCACCGCGATGTCCTGCAGCATAGCTTTACGACGATCGCCAAAGCCAGGGGCTTTCACCGCTGCAACTTTCACGATGCCACGCATGTTGTTCACCACCAGGGTCGCCAGTGCTTCACCTTCAACATCTTCTGCGATGATCAGCAGAGGACGAGAGGCTTTCGCCACCGCTTCCAGTGTTGGCAGCAGCTCACGGATGTTAGAGATTTTCTTATCTACCAGCAGGATGAACGGACTTTCCAGCTCGACACTGCCCGCTTCCTGGTTGTTGATGAAGTATGGAGACAGGTAGCCACGGTCGAACTGCATACCTTCAACCACGTCCAGCTCGTCATGCAGAGCCTGACCTTCTTCAACAGTGATCACGCCGTCACGGCCGACTTTTTCCATCGCTTCGGCGATGATGTTACCCACGGTAGAATCGGAGTTGGCAGAGATAGTACCTACCTGCGCGATCGCTTTGCTGTCTGCACAAGGAGAAGACAGCGCTTTCAGCTCTTCTACCGCCGCAATCACGGCTTTATCGATACCGCGCTTCAGATCCATCGGGTTCATGCCCGCTGCGACCGCTTTCAAACCTTCGGTGATGATAGCCTGAGCCAGCACTGTGGCTGTGGTGGTACCGTCACCCGCCGCGTCATTGGCCTGAGACGCCACTTCTTTCACCATTTGTGCGCCCATGTTCTGGAATTTGTCTTCCAGTTCAATTTCACGCGCAACAGAAACGCCATCTTTAGTGATAACCGGCGCACCGAATGATTTATCCAGTACGACGTTACGGCCTTTAGGACCCAGGGTGACTTTTACGGCATCGGCCAGAACGTTGACACCTTCCAGCATTTTTACGCGAGCATCGTTACCGAATTTTACGTCTTTAGCAGCCATGTTTATCTTCCTTTCTTAATTCTTAATTCAAAGTGAATGGATTATTCAACGATTGCCAAGATGTCATTTTCAGACATGATGAGAACTTCTTTACCGTCGATCTTCTCAGACTTGGTGGCATAACCTTCAGCGAAAATAACGCTGTCGCCAACCTTAACGTCCAATGGCTGCACAGAACCATTCTCCAGAATGCGGCCCTTGCCTACAGCCAACACTGTACCGCGGGTCGATTTTTCTGCAGCAGAACCAGTCAGAACGATGCCACCAGCAGATTTTGATTCAACTTCCTGGCGCTCAACGATCACTCGGTCATGTAAAGGACGAATATTCATCGGGTCGTCTCTCCTGATTTTGGTAATATCTATGGGTTGTTAGAAAGCAGGACGGTGTTTGGTTCCATCCCGCGAAAACTGATACTTAGACATGTTGGGTCGTTTTTCTGGAACCCAAGTCCTGACGTTAATTTTTTTTACTTTTTGTGCCAGATTTTTTGCCCGATCACATTCTTTGCATTAGGGTGTGCTGGCAAAGACAGACCAGAGAGCCTTATGACCCAAACTGTTCGCCCTGATAAACACGGTTTACTGTCCGATCCGATTCCGGAAGTCCTGCGGCGTCTGACCATTCCTATGGTGTTTGGCATGGTTGCTATCCTGATGTTTAACCTGGTCGATACCTTTTTCATTGCTTTGCTGGGCACCCAGGCGCTGGCGGCGGTCAGTTTCACCTTCCCGGTCACGTTTGCCCTCAACTCCATTACCATGGGGGTGGGCGTCGGTTTGTCCGCCTGCATTGGCCGTCTGCTGGGCAGCGGTAGCAGCCAGGCGGCGGCCAGAGTCTCCAGCCATGGCTTGTTACTGGCGCTGCTGTTGGTGGTCCTCGCTGTGATCGCCGGGCTGCTGACCATCAATCCGCTGTTCCGCCTGCTGGGCGCCGAAGACAGCCTGCTGCCGATTATTCGTGACTATATGCAGGTCTGGTATCTGGCGATCCCGCTGCTGGTCATTCCCATGGCCGGTAACAGTGCGATCCGGGCCACAGGCGATGCGAGATCGCCGGCGAAAATCATGATGCTGGCCGGAGTGATCAACGGCGTGCTCGATCCCCTGCTGATTTTTGGCTACGGCCCTTTTCCGGAACTGGGTGTGCGCGGCGCGGCCATTTCCAGCGGCGTCAGCTGGGCGGTTGCATTAGTCTGGTCGTTGCGGATATTGATTGTGCGCGAAAAGCTGCTGGCGGTCCCGGATCTCCGGCTGATCTTTGCTGACTGGCGACAGATACTGCACATAGGGACCCCGGCCGGGCTGTCCAACGCCCTGGCGCCTTTATCCAATGCGCTGGTGATGGTCCTGCTGGCCAGCCAGGGCACCGCCTCGGTCGCCGCCTATGGCGCGGCTATGCGGGTGGAATCGCTGCTGATGCTGGTCATGTTCGCCCTGAGCTCGGCCCTGATGCCTTTCATGGCGCAGAATTTTGGCGCCAGGCAGCCCAGACGGGCCTTCGCTGCCCTGTTCACGGCCATGAAATTCGCGCTGGGCTTCCAACTGCTGGTGTTTGTGATGATGGTGCCGCTAAGCTGGCCCATCTCACTCATGTTCAGTCAGGATGAAGCGGTGCAGACCCAGCTGTGGCATTACCTGATACTGGTACCGGCCAGCTACGGATTGCTGGCCGTGTGCATGCAATTGATCAATGCCCTGAATGCCATGCACCTGTCGGTTCAGGCACTGCTGTGGAATCTGATCCGTCTGTTCGGCCTGCTGCTGCCGGCAGCCTGGGTTGGCAGCCAGATCAATGGTACTGAAGGGTTATTTACCGGGATCGCCGTGGCCAATGGGCTGTGCGGCCTGGCGGCACTGGGTTATGCGCGCAGGCTGCACCGGCAACATGTCAGCTCAGGGCACCAACAGGAAGCCGGCTCGCCTTCACGCTCGCGATAGCTGCCGCTGACAGTTGCGCGTTTAATGGATTCCCGCCGACGCGGGAATGGCATTTATTTCATTTAAATCAACAACCTAACGAATCACTCAGTGCAACCGGTGCTGATCATCGTCATCTGAGTGGTCTTTCTTCTCTTTCTCGTCTTTGTCTTTGCGCTCATATTCGCCGTCAAACACATCACCATTTTGATCGCGGTGGAAAGGGTCGCGGTCTGAAAACGGCCCTTGCGGACCAAAGCCACCGCCAAAGCCGCTCTGATGCATGCTCTGCACTTTCACTTTAGCCATCAGAAATTTCGCCAGCGCGGCACGAGGGCCGGGCAGTAACACCACCAGCCCCATAGCGTCTGTCATAAAGCCCGGTGTCAGCAGCAGCACACCGGCGACCGCCAGCATCACACCTTCCACAATTTGCTGGGCAGGCAATTCCCCCTTATTCAGCCTGTCCTGCACCGACATCAGGGTCGCAATGCCCTGGCTGCGAACCAGTGAGGCGCCGACCACGGCCGTCAGCAGTACAAGCAACAGGGTCGGCCACAGACCAATGACACCGCCAACCTGGACAAACAGGGCGATCTCTATGATGGGAACCAGGATAAATAAAAACAAAAGTACCGGAAACACAAACACCCCTTATTCAGGCTGGCGACTATTGAGGAAACTACCGTCCACAGCTGAGCTGCAGCCACATAGCGCAAAGATGCCGACTATGATGGCGAGATTGCCCTGATTTTCAACCATAGCAGCAGAGGCTTTTAGCTGGATCACCTTTCTGCATCGATTTTTTTGCCGCTGACTCGGCTGAGGCCCCGAAACCAACCGCGCTTAGTGCATTTAGCCAAGCCTGCAGGCGCTATAATTGCCTGAGAACACAGACAATGAAACTCAGCCTGATTTCTCGGGTCTGACACTTTGTCCCCTTATGGGGTATATTGGCGACATCAAGACGCCATCTTCAAGCCGATGACCCGAGACAGAACGAGCCCGAATCCGATGACTATACTGCGACACTTGCCCATTACGCGTTTATTTGTCTTCAGCCTGCTGATACTCAGCCTGCCGCTGCGGGCGGAGTTTTCTCTGCCGGGACTGACAGATTCATCGGGTCAGAACAGTTTTGTCCCTGTTGATCAGGCCTTTGCCTTCAACTTTACCCAAAACGACGATCAGCTGGTGCTCGACTGGCAGGTCAAACCGGGTTACTACCTGTATCAGCATCAGTTTTCTGTGATGGCAAACGGGGCCAGCATCGGCGATATCCGGCTGCCGGCAGGCACGCCCTACAAGGATGAGTTTTTCGGCGAGGTCCAGATTTACCCTGAATCTCTGGCGCTCACAGTGCCCATTGCCCGGGCTAATGACAACGCGACCCTGACCGTACGCTATCAGGGCTGTGCCAAAGCCGGTTTCTGTTATCCGCCCGAAACCCGCGAAGTGCCTCTGTTTGCCACCGTCTCCGCCGCGGGTACGCCTTTGTCAGGCCAAGAACCGGTTAAAGCCAAGCTGATAGTAAGCACTGACAATCAAACCGCCGCAGTGGTACCCTCAGGTTCGGCCGGACAACCGCTCAGCAGCAGTGCGCCACTGAGCCAGCAGGATCAACTGGCCAGCGATCTGGCCCAGCAATGGTGGACACCGCTGCTGTTTCTGGCGCTGGGCATAGGGCTGGCGTTCACGCCCTGTGTGCTGCCTATGTACCCGATCCTGACCGGTATCGTGTTGGGCCGCGGCCAGCTCAGCAGCGGACGCACTTTCACCCTGGCTTTCACCTATGTTCAGGGCATGGCACTGACTTACACCTTACTGGGGTTAGTGGTCGCTTCGGCGGGCATGCAGTTTCAGGCGGCCTTGCAGCACCCGTATGTCCTGATTGGCCTGAGCGTACTCTTTGTCGTATTGGCATTGTCTATGTTCGGCGTCTACAACTTGCAACTCCCTTCCAGTGTCCAGACCTGGCTCAATCAGCTGAGCAATCAGCAGAAAGGCGGCCAGCTCGGCGGCGTATTTGCGATGGGCGCCATTTCCGGCCTGGTTTGCTCGCCGTGCACCACGGCGCCCTTGTCCGGCGCCTTGATTTACGTTGCCCAAAGCGGCGACTTACTGACTGGCGCAGTCGCCCTGTATGCCCTGGCGATAGGGATGGGGATCCCGCTGATTCTGATCGCCATGTTCGGTAACCGTCTGCTGCCAAAAGCGGGCGCCTGGATGGACAGCGTTAAAATGTTCTTCGGCCTGGTGCTGCTGGCTGTGCCGCTGTTCCTGCTGGAACGCATTCTGCCCGCAAACCTGATGCCGTATTTATGGGCCGCCTTCGGGCTGGGGGCCTTCGGCTGGCTGTACCATGTCAAACAGGGCATGATCCATTCCTGGCGCAGCAGTCTGGTGGGTGTCATCGCCATTCTTGGCCTGCTCGTTTCGCTGCTGCCCGTCTATCAGGGTCTGACCGGCACCCAGCCACACGCCGTGCCGCAGAACGCACCTGAGATAACTTTTAAGCGCGTGGCCAGTATGGATGAACTGACGACGGCGCTGGCCCAGGCCAAAGCCGAAGGCAAACCTGTAATGCTGGATTTTTACGCCGACTGGTGTGTCGCCTGCAAAGAGTTTGATAAGTACACTTTCCACGATGCCAGCGTGGCGCCAGAATTACAGCGTTTCGTCCTGTTGCAGGCCGATGTCACCGACACGAATCCGGACGACATCCAGCTGCTGCAAAAGATGAATGTGCTGGGACTGCCGACGCTGGATTTCTGGCATGCGGATGGCGAGCAGGCACCGAAAGCCCGCCTGACCGGTTTCGTGGAAGCTGAACCCTTTCTCGATCACCTGAAAGCCAACCAGCTGATCGGCCAGTAAGCCGGGAAGTATTCCCTGCCGGCATAAAATACCGCCAAGATAGACACGGGAACGGATCCAGTTCGTATCTTGGCGGTGAACAAATTGATCTGGCATTTCAGCAATGCTAGCGTTAGGAAAAACAAGAAGCTTAATGTCATGGACGCTCAGTACACTATAGTCATTGCCGATGACCACCCACTGTTTCGAAACGCCCTGTTTCAGTCAGTGCACATGGCGGTCAGCAAGGCCAATCTGCTGGAAGCAGATTCGCTCGATACCCTGTTACAGCTGCTTGATAAAGAACCGGATGTTGATCTCTTGCTGCTGGATTTAAAAATGCCGGGCGCCAATGGCATGTCCGGTCTGATCCAGCTTCGCGCCCAGCATCCGGAACTGCCGGTCGTGGTGGTGTCTGCCAATGAAGAGGCATCCGTCATCCGCCAGGTTCGTCATCACGGTGCTTTTGGCTTTATTCCCAAATCCAGCGATATGCGTGAGCTGATCAGCGCTCTGAATCAGGTGCTGGACGGCGAACCCTATTTCCCGCCGGGTATCGGTGAAGATGAAGACAACCCCGAGCTGGACGCGCTGGCGGCCCGCATCGCCACTTTGACGCCGCAACAATACAAAGTGCTGTGCATGCTGTCCGATGGTCTGCTCAATAAGCAGATCGCCTACGAGCTCAATGTCTCCGAAGCCACCATCAAGGCACACATGACGGCCATTTTCCGCAAACTCGGGGTCAAAAACCGCACTCAGGCGGTTATCCTGTTAAATGAACTCAGTGATGAGTGAGTAGTCACTCACTTATCATCCTGTTCAGGATCGTCTTCTGGCAGGCGTAAGCCAACCTTAGTTACCTGCCAGTTGGCGATATCTGCCACCACCCAGTGCAGGCCATTCCATTCAAAGTTATCCCCCAGTACCTGATTGGTACCCAGATGCTGAATAACCAGATCTTTCAGTGTCATGGCCGGATTCACCTCGCCAAGCTCCAGGCCATAAGCGATCGCCACATCCGCCAGCCTGGCGTCGGCATCGAGAAAAAAGTCACCAAAGAAACGCACCAGCTCGGCTTTCTCCGGCGCTTCGCTGAACAGCTGGCTCAGGGCTTCCAGATCTTTCTCCTGCGCCAGCACGCACAGGGTATCTCCCTCTTCCAGCCGGGTACTGCCCGACGGGTGCAGCAATTGCTGATCCCGAAACACAGCAGCAATCCGGGTGCCCAGCGGCAGTGACAAGTTACGCAAAGGCTCGCCGATACACCACTTATCCGCTTTCATGTTATAGACAAACAGCTCCCACTCACTGGTGGGAAACACTTCCACCCCGGTGCGGGACACCGGCTCGGGACGAGGCGGCAGCTCGACTTTGGCCAGCGACATGGCTTTGGTCAGGGTTCCCCCCTGCAGGATCAGCGATACCATGACCACGAAAAAGGCCAGATTAAAATACAACTGGGCATTGGGCAGTCCGGCCATCATAGGGAAGACCGCCAGAATAATAGGTACGGCGCCGCGCAGGCCGACCCAGGAAATAAACCATTTTTCCCGCGCCGTGAAGCTGCGAAACGGCAGCAGGCTGATCCAGACCGAGATCGGACGGGCAAAGACAATCATCCCGAACGCCAACGCCAGTCCGGGCAGTGCAATCGCAATCAGATTTGACGGGGTGACCAGCAGCCCTAGCACCAGGAACATACAAATCTGGCTGAGCCAGGTCATGCCGTCCAGCACGTTGAGAATAGAATGACGGCAGCGGGTCGGGCGATTACCCAGCAGCAGCCCCACCAGATAAATGGATAAAATACCGCTGCCGCCCAAGGCGTTTGAAATGGCAAAGATCATCAACCCGCCGCTGACCGCCAGGATTGAGTACAGGCCTTCCGGCAGATGATTACGATTAATCAGGCGCCACAACAGCCAGCCTCCCGCCAGCCCGGCGATGGCACCTATGCCAAACTGCTTGACGAAACTCAGGGCCAGAAAACCGGCGCTGAACTCAGTTCCCTGACTGCTGAGTACCGCAATCAGGGTCACGGTCAGAAACACCGCCATGGGATCATTGGTGCCCGATTCAATCTCCAGGGTCGAGCCTACCCGCTCATTCAGGCTGCGCCCTTTGAGCAGAGAAAACACCGCGGCGGCATCGGTTGAGCCGACAATCGCGCCCACCAGAATGCCCTGCAGCGGCTCAAGATCAAACAGCCAGGTGGCCATCAGGCCGGTCAGGGCGGTGGTGATCGCCACCCCTAAGGTGGCCAGCGCCACGGAGGGCCATAAGGCGACCCGGAAACTGGCCACCCGGGTCCGCATGCCGCCATCAAGCAGAATAATTGCCAGCGCCAGGTTACTGACCAGATACGCCACGGAATAATCATCAAACAAGATACCGCCCGGGCCGTCTTCACCGGCCATCATGCCGACGATCAGAAACACCAGCAAAATTGGAATGCCTAACTTGGATGATACCGGGCTCAGGAGAACACTTAACGCAATCAGTAAAGCGCCAACCAGAAAAAAACCGTTAATGGTAATCGCGTCCACTCATCCTCCAAAGATTATTATTGATTCAGCAACCGGCTAACAAAACCGGTTGCTCCTGTATTTTGCCCTAATATACAGCGACATTGAGAAAACTATATGTAAACAATTCCCCGATCTTGCCAGTATTTAACGCTTACCAAGCACTATTTCGCCCGCGAATATTCGGCACGAAGCCATGGTAACCGCCTGATCTTTATCTGCTGCCCGCCTTATACTTTCGGCTAACTTAACAGCAATTTAACATCCCATTTTTCTTGAGTCATATCACTAACTTTCTAAATTTAGCCAACATTTGATGGTTTTTTGCCCGACTAAAGTTGCACTGTGCGTCTTCAATAAGCTTGCTATTGTCATCACGTAACATTTTTTTAACTGAAAAATGACTGACCATAGTAAGGAGATGACCATGGCGTTTGAATCCAAGGAGCAAGCGCAAGCCTACTGGAAGGAGAACCTGTCCATTATGGGTTCTTTGCTTGCCATCTGGTTCCTCGTGTCATACGGGGCAGGTGTGTTGTTTGTGGATGCCCTGAATCAGTTTCAGCTGGGCGGCTTTAAACTCGGCTTCTGGTTTTCACAACAAGGTTCCATTTACATCTTTGTTGCATTGATTTTTGTCTATGTCTACAAGATGAATGCGCTGGACCGCAAATTCAACGTTCACGAGGATTAAGGGAGTAGTCACTCATGGATATTCAAACCTGGACCTTCATACTGGTGGGTCTGTCTTTCGCACTCTATATCGGGATTGCTATCTGGTCCCGCGCGGGGTCAACCAGCGAGTTCTATGTCGCCGGCGGTGGTGTTCACCCTGTCGCTAACGGCATGGCGACCGCTGCTGACTGGATGTCTGCCGCTTCGTTCATTTCTATGGCAGGGATCATTTCGTTCGCCGGCTATGACGGCGGCGTGTACCTGATGGGCTGGACCGGCGGTTATGTCTTGCTGGCACTGTGCCTGGCCCCTTACCTGCGTAAATTCGGCAAGTTCACTGTGCCGGACTTTATCGGCGACCGTTACTACTCCCGCACTGCCCGTATGGTAGCTGTGTTCTGTGCCATCTTTGTTTCTTTCACCTATGTAGCAGGACAAATGCGTGGCGTGGGCGTGGTTTTTGCCCGCTTCCTGGAAGTCGACATTAACGTCGGTATCATTATTGGTATGGCTATCGTGTTCTTCTATGCGGTCATGGGCGGCATGAAGGGCATTACCTATACCCAGGTTGCACAGTACTGCGTGCTGATCTTTGCCTTCATGGTACCAGCCATCTTCACCTCTATCATGGTCACCGGCTCCGCGATTCCGCAAATCGGCTTCGGTTCAACCATCAGTGGGACGGATGTCTACCTGATGGACAAGCTGGAAGGCCTGAGTACCGAGCTGGGCTTCACCTCCTACATCGACGGCTCAAAGAGCATGGTGGATGTGTTCTTCATCACCGCGGCTCTGATGGTCGGTACGGCAGGTCTGCCGCACGTGATCATCCGTTTCTTCACCGTACCTCGCGTGAAAGATGCCCGTATTTCGGCTGGCTGGGCACTGCTGTTCATTGCCTTCCTGTACACCACAGCGCCGGCTGTGGCGGCGTTTGCCCGTATCAACATGTTTGAAACCTTAAACGGTCCGGACATGCAGGGTGTCGCGGCCGAGCAAGCACCAAGCTGGGTGACCAACTGGGAGAAAACCGGTCTGGTAGCCTGGGAAGACAAGAATGGCGACGGCAAAATGTTCTACTCTGGCGATGAGCGTAACGAGATGAACATCAACCGTGACATCATAGTACTGGCAAGTCCTGAGCTGGCCAAACTGCCAAACTGGGTGGTTGCCCTGCTGGCAGCGGGTGGCCTGGCGGCAGCACTGTCAACGGCGGCCGGTTTGCTGCTGGTGATCTCCACCTCGGTGGCGCATGACCTGCTCAAGAAAGGCTTCAAACCCAATATGACGGATAAACAGGAGCTGAGGGCGGCCCGGATAGGGGCGGGTCTGGCGATTATCGGTGCCGGCTATCTGGGGATTAACCCACCAGGCTTTGTGGCACAGGTGGTGGCCTTCGCCTTCGGTCTGGCGGCCTCGTCCTTCTTCCCGGCGATTATCATGGGCATCTTCTACAAGAAGATGAATAAAGAAGGCGCGATTGCCGGTATGCTGAGCGGTATCCTGTTCACTGCGGCTTACATCATTTACTTCAAGTTCATCAACCCGGCGGCCAGCACCCCGGACAACTGGTGGTTCGGTATCAGCCCTGAAGGGATAGGTACCCTGGGTATGTGCGTGAACTTCGTGGTATCGATTGTGGTGAACAAGTTCACCGCAGAAGTCCCGGAAGATGTGCAGGAGCTGGTGGAATCAATCCGTTATCCGAAAGGATCGGGGGCTGCTCACAGCCACTAAACCCAACCGACAGAATAACAACACTCAGTAGCAACAAACGGGGGAAACCCCGCCCGCTGACGGAGCCATAATGGCTCCGTTTTTTTATGCGCAGAGCAAGTGCGGCGTTTCACCCGCTCTTTCGGCCACTTCTGAGCTGCAGTGCCGCTTACGACCGCAGGATGTCACAGTGCATTCTCTAACTGATCCTCGCCTGCGCGTACTGATTCAGCAAAGAGCGCAGTTTCAGCGGCTTCACCGGCTTGCTGATAAAGGCAAAGCCTTTGCTGCGGATCGTCTGCTGTGTTTCCGGCAGCCTGTCGGCACTGATGATCACGCCTTTGAACACCGGCCCCAGCTTAGTTTCGCACTCGATCAGCACATCCAGGCCGGTTTCCAGCTCGGTGAGGTGGTAGTCGCTGAAAATCACATCTGGCACCCAGCCATCGTCACAGTGTGCCAGCGCGGCCGAGACAGATTCCGCCAGCCGGATCTCGCAGCCCCAGCGACTGAGCAGACTGTCCATGCCGGTCAGTATATCTTTTTCGTTATCAACACAGAGCACCCGGGTCCCGAACAAGGGTAACGCCTGTTCCGGTGCGGCCTGCGGTTTTTCTTCCGGCAGATGCATCGCCTGTCCCCGGCGCACCGACAGTGCGAACACTGTGCCCTCACCCAGCCAGGAACGCAACGACAGCGGATGATCCATCACCCGGCTGATCCCCCGGGCAATGGCCAGCCCGAGGCCGAGACCATGATCCCCGCGTCCGCGGTCTATACGGGTGAATTCATCAAAAATGTTGGCCTGTTTCTCTTGCGGTATCCCGGGGCCGTTATCCCAGACTTCGATCCTGAGCTGGCTGCCAACCCGCCGCACCCCCAGCAGCACTTTGCCACCCGGATTATAGCGAAACGCATTGGTCAGGAAATTTTGCAGCGCCCGGCGCAGCAACCTGGGATCCGAGTGCACCAGCGCCTTGCTGTCTACCACGGCAAAGTCTATGCCCTGCTGTCTGGCCAGCGCGCTGAATTCGGCATTGAGCGTATTGAACACATCGCTGAGCGGGAACACATGAACATTGACCTGCAGCTTACCGGCCTCCAGGCGCGACACATCGAGCAGATCACCAATCAGATCCTCAGCAGCTCCCAGGGCGCTCTCAATATGGTGTGCCAGCTTAGTGCTTTCCTCATCCTTGGCCACCTCAGACAACGACGATGAAAACAGACGGGCCGCATTGAGCGGCTGCATCAGATCGTGGCTGACGGCAGCCAGAAAGCGGCTTTTCGACTGGGCCTGCTGCTCGGCATGCTGAGTGGCCGAGACCAGCCGGCGGTTAAGCTGCTCCAGCTCTTGCGTTCGCTGCCGCACCCTGGCCTCCAGGTTTTCATTGGCTTCTTTAAGCGCTTCCTCTGCCTGACGAAATGCCGTGATATCGGTAAAGCTCATGACAAAACCGCCGCCCGGCATCGGATTGCCCTGCACTTCAATCACCCGCCCGTCCGGCCGGATCCGGGAAGAGGTATGCGCCGTGCCGTGCTGCAGGTGCTTGACCCGCTTGGCGACATGAACTTCAGGATCCCCCGGTCCGCACAACCCCAGACGTGCGTTATGGCGGATCACATCCGCAATCGGCCGCCCGACCTGAATCAAACCGGGCGGGAAAGAAAACAGTTCCAGATAACGCTGGTTCCAGGCCACCAGCCGCAGCTGTTTATCCACCACGGCAATCCCCTGACTGATATGTTCAATCGCGCCCTGCAGTAGCCCGCGACTGAAATCAAACAGTTCAGAGGCTTCATCGACTATGGTGGCCACTTCTTCCAGTTGCATGTTGCGCCCCTGCAACGCCGAGGTCAGCACTAAACGGGCCGAAGAGGCACCAAATACCCCCGCCAGTACCCGTTCGGTATGGCGAATCAGGCTGGCCGGCGCTTGCTGCTGGGGCTGAAAATTAAACTGGTGCTGCTGGGCAAAATGGGTGAAAGCCTGACGCATCCGCTTGCGGCCGACAAACCGCGCCGCCAGCAGTTCAAGCTCAGACACTGTCACCCTGGCCTGGTACAAACGGGCGTCGTCGGCCTCCGGCATCGGCGCGCCGACAAAAGTGGCGGCCTGCAGGCGCTCGGTCAGTGATGAGCGGGTCACCATAGACACCAGAACGTATAGCAGCAGGTTGGTCGTCAGGCTGATCAGCATGCCCCAGTCCACTGTGGTTAACTCGCTCAGTACCGGCAGGGAAGGCGGTGTCAGCAACCACAGCAACAGGTTTGTGTCAGCACTGCCGGCCAGCATACCTGTCTGGCTCATCAGGGTGATCACCCACAGCGCGGTGCCGCCCAGCATACCGGCGTAGACACCGTTGCGGTTGCCTTCGCGCCAGTAAATTCCCCCCAGCAACGCCGGTGCGAACTGGGCAATCGCCGCAAAGGATAACAGCCCGATCGCCGACAGCGATTCGATTTCATCCAGCACTTCATGAAATCCCCAGGCCGCCAGCAGCAGCAGCAGGATCAGGCCGCGGCGGATATTGAGCAGCAGGCCGGAAAACGCCGCATGATTTCGGCTCGACACCCGCAGCCGGCGCAGCAACAAAGGCAGCACCAGATCGTTGGACGCCATAATGGCCAGGGCTATGGTCGAGACAATCACCATGCCGCTGGCCGCTGAGGTGCCGCCCAGAAATGCCAGCAAGGCGATGGTGTCAGCCCCTTGCAGCAACGGCAGGTTGATCACATAGGTATCGGCGGGCACATCCGGCAGCAGCACTTTCCCGGCCAGTGCCAGCGGCACCACAAATATTCCCATCAGCAGCAGATACACAGGGAACACCCGGCGGGCAAGATGCAGATCCGGGGCGTGGGTATTTTCCACCACAGTCGTATGGAACTGACGCGGCAGACAGATAATCGCCGCCATGGTCAGCAAGGTATGAATAATAAAACTGCCGGCATTGATATCCATGGAGGGCAAGACAGACACGTCCAGCTGGCTCAGTTCCAGCGCCGGCATATCCCACCACAGCAGCATGACAAACAGCCCCACCACCAGAAAAGCCGCCAGTTTGATCAAAGATTCAAACGCCACCGCCATCATCATGCCGCGATGGTGCTCAGTGGTATCGAGATGACGGGTGCCGAACAGCACAGTAAAAGCGGCCAGCGCCAGGGTCACCAGCCAGGCAATATCGCCGTCGTTGAGCATACTGTTGCGGGTCAGATCAGGGGCCACCTGGGCCAGCCCCATGGTGATCCCCCGCAGCTGCAAGGCGATATAAGGCAGAATACCGGCAGTGGCAATCAGGGTGACCAGCACCGCCAGCCCTTGAGATTTGCCATAGCGGGCGGCGATAAAATCGGCAATCGAGGTGATATGTTCGCGCTTGGCGATCAGGATCAGGCGGGCAAAAATACGCCAGCCAAAGGTGAAGACCAGAATGGGCGCCAGGTAGATCGGCAGAAACGACCACAGATCCCGGCTGGCCTGACCGACGGTGCCGTAAAACGTCCAGGAGGTACAGTAGACCGCAATCGACAGACTGTATATCCAGGGGCGCCAGCGGGACATCCAGCCGGTATGTTTATCGCCGTACCAGGCAATGAAAAACAATAGCCCAAGATAGGCCAGTGATACCGGCACGACTATCCATCCCTGCTCCATAGGATCTCCCTGAAAAATGTTCCCTGATTCGGCCCCGTGCCTGGGGCCGAGTGTACCTCACTCTCGGGTGAGTATCCGTCCGGCAGGTCACATCTCCCCCGCCAGGCTGTTGTGCTTAATGCACTTCGCGCGCCGCCCTCGGTTCGGTCTGGGGCGATTCATCAATGCTCATCAGCAATACCGGCAGCCCCATCACGGCCATCAGCCAGAACACATCAGCACCCCACCAGCCGTATCCCCAGCCACTCAGGGTGGTCAGCGCCGCCATGACAGCGCCCAGCGGCAAGGCATTGTACAGCGCCTGCAGGGCAACCATCTGGTGGCTTTGCGCATGCTGAATATAACGAATCGCCGCCAGATGCGCCGCCGCAAAGGTCACGCCATGCAGCGCCTGCGTCAGCACCAGCATCGGCAGTTCTGTCATGGTCGCGGTCAGTCCCCAGCGCAACAAGACACCCGCCGCCGCCAGCCGGAACATGGCTGCCACACTCCAGCCGGCAAACAACCGCTTGCTGAGTGCAAACACCGCAACCTCAGCGATCACACTGAAACTCCACAAATAACCGCTCACCGCTTCGCTGTAACCGATCGTTTTCCAGTACATGGCGCTGAAGCTGTAATACGCGGCGTGGCTTCCCTGCAGCAGGGCCACAATGATCAGAAAACGCATCACCCGTTTATCGCGCAGAATCCCCAGTAACGGAGGCCGGGGCTGACGTACTGTGGTGGCTTCGCTTGGCAACACAGTTGGCTGGCGCAACGACAATAACAGGGCAGCAGCCAGCCCGCCAACCGCTACCCAGGGGATCACCGCCGCGCCAAACTCGGCGGCCGCCATACCGGCTATGGTCGAACCGACAATAAAAGCGATCGATCCCCACAGCCGGGTTCGACCATAGTCTAAATGCCCGTGTTTGGCGTAATAATTAGCCAGACTGTCTGTCAGCGGGATCACCGGCCCGACGAGAATATTGAACAGTACAATCACGGCTGTCAGTGCGATCAAATTACCGCTGACCATCACAAATGACACGCAGCAGATCAAGCTGAGTACCGCCAGCCAGCGCAAGGCCGGCAACAGGTGCTCCACCTGGTGTACCCTGGGCGTCAGCACCATATTGGCAAAGCAGCGCACCCCCAGGCCCAGGCCCAGCAACACGCCGATATCACCGGCCGGTATGCCCAGTGAATTCAGCCAGACGGCCCAAAACGGCAGATACACGCCATAGTTAAAGTAAAAGCCGAACATATACTGCGCTGTCCAGCCAAACGGGCTACTTCTTAACATCCCAAAACCCTGCTGCATGAAAATGGTCGCCATTATGCCTGTCGAGCACATGGCAGGAAAGGCGGCAGCAACGTTATTGGCCCTGATCCCGCACATTATCCCGCCTTTGACAGCGCAGCGGCTGTTTGGCCGTCCCCTAGACTAAAGTCGGCTGGAGCAAAAGCGGGCACTGGGCGACACTGCTTAGCAGAGGATTCACCATCACCACTGTGCACACCCGCGCTAGCACCACAAAGTGAGAGAGCAATGCCGGATACCTTTAATACGTCACTGATCCCTTTTGACCGGCTGGATGGCAGCCAGCAGGACGCACTGCTCAAAGCGCTGGATGTGGCGTATTTTCGCAGCGGCGAGGTGATCATCCGGGCCGGCGATCCCTGCCAGTCGCTGCACATCATTATTAAAGGCAGCGTGGAAGAAACCTCGGCGGACCGGCAAGAGCACTTTGCCCACTACACCACAGATGACCTTTTTGATGTGCGCGCCCAGTTCAGCGGTCACAGCCGCCACCAGTACCGGGCGACAGAAGATACGCTGTGCTACCTGCTCCCTCAGGCCCATTTTGCCGCGCTGTGCCGGCACAATCCGTCGTTCGCGGCTTATTTCAACAGCGATCTGGCCACCCGCCAGCAATTACTTGAGCAGGCGCACCAGCAACAGAATCTGGCGGAGTTCATTCTGACCCGCATCCGCCAGGACAATATCCAGCCCTGTCTGATCCTGCCAGCGGAAACCGATCTGCGTACTGCCACCGAACACATGCGCCAGCGCAACTGTGACGCGGCTTTCACCCTAGTGGATGACACGGCAGAGCAGGCCGAACACAGGTTTGGCATAGTCACCCGTACCGATCTGCTGCACGCCGTGATGCTGGATAACCTCACTGGCGACACAGCAGTCGGCCAGATCGCCACCTCGCCGGTGATCAGCATTGAGCTGGGGGCGTATCTGTTCAAGGCCATGATCACCATGACCCGGCACAAGGTCAAACGCGTGCTGGTCACACAGGGCAATGACATCGCCGGTATGCTGGATATGACCCAGGTACTGAGCCTGTTTTCCACTCATTCCCATGTGCTGGCGCTGCGTATTGCCCGCGCCACCCGCATAGAGGAACTGGCACTGGCGGCAGCCAGCCAGCAGGCACTGGTAGAGACACTGTTCAACAACGGCATTCATACCCGTTTTCTGATGGAGCTGATTGCCAGTATTAATGAACAGATTATTGAAAAAGCCTTTCAGCTGGTGGTGCCTGAGCAATGGCAGCCGCTCTGCTGCCTGCTGGTGCTGGGCTCAGAAGGCCGCGGTGAGCAAATTCTGAAAACCGATCAGGATAACGCCCTGATCCTCGCTGATGGCGTCGACTGGCCCGAGTGTCAGGCTGTGATGGCCCAACTGAGCGACACCCTGTGTCAGCTGGGTTATCCGCCCTGCCCCGGAAAAGTCATGGTCAATAATCCGGACTGGGTCCAGAGCGTCTCCGGCTGGCAGCGCACCGTGCAAACATGCTGCGATAAAGGGGATGAAACCGCCATGATGACGCTGGCTATCCTGGCGGATGCTCAGGCCGTTGCCGGTAACAGGCAACTGCTGACACCGGTCAAACACCGCCTGCATCAAAGACTCAGCAGTCAGGAATTACTGCTGGCAACCTTTGCCCGCCCGGCGCTCAAGTTCAGCGTTCCCCTGACCCTGTTCGGCCAGCTCAAGCGCGGTAAAAGCGGACCGGACATCAAGCGGGGCGGTATTTTCCCGATTGTTCACGGCATCAGAACCCTGGCACTCGAACACGACGTGACAGACACCAACACCTTTCGCCGCCTGGTCGTACTGGAACAGCGCCAGGTGCTGGAGCCGAGTACGGCGTCCAATCTGAGCGAGGCACTGAAACTTTTCATCCGCCTCAGGCTGCGCCAGCAGCTCAGCCTGCCTGCAGGCACGGCCTCAGCCGGACAGCATCATATGTTAGATCTGGCCTCACTCAGCCGGGCAGAGCGCGATCTCTTGCGACACAGCCTGCATGTGGTGAAAAAATTTAAAGAATGGCTCGGCTATCACTACCAGCTCAGAGACTGATACTAAGGAATGGTGAGATGAAATGAATATTCTGCGTCGTTGGTGGTATCAGTACAAGTTCCGCCATCACCCGATACACGCCCTGTTTCAGCGCTATAGCGGCGATGAGCTGGTGTCGGTTGACTGTGAAACCACCAGCCTGGATCCCGCCAGCGCGGAGCTGGTGACGATTGCGGCAACCCGCATCAAAGCCAACCGGATTCTGACCAGTGAGTCGCTGTATCTGACCCTGAGCCCGCCCGACAGCCTGAGCGCGGCCTCGGTGACCATCCACAAGATGCGCCATCAGGATCTCCGTCACGGCCTGGCGCCCAGAGAGGCGCTGACCCTGCTGCTGGAGTTCATCGGCAACCGCCCTCTGGTCGGCTACCATATCCGTTATGATAAGGCGATTCTCGACCGCTATTTCAAGCGTCTGTTCGGGTTTGCCCTGCCCAATAAGCTGGTCGAAGTCAGCCACCTGTACCATGAGCAGCTTGAGCGTCAACTGCCCAATACCTGCTACGATCTGAGCCTTGAGGCCATCAGCCGTCATTTGGGCCTGCCGCACCCGGAGCGGCACGATGCCTTGCAGGACAGCATTACCGCCGCCCTGATCTATGTCCGGCTCAAGCACGGGGATCTGCCCGCTCTGACCTCACCCTTGTGATGGCTTTTTGCTCGTCACTCCTCCAACCAGCCTGGCGGAAAATAATGTAAGCCAATGCAAATACACAGAAAAAGCCATGACAGCGCACACTCATCCTAAAGTCTAATTGAGCCGGTTCCGAATCTGGCTCAAGTTAACACAACTATAATGATCAATGATCCGGTCCGCGCAGGACGAAGACGGAAACACAAGGAGAATGAGATGAGTGAGGTTCATGTTTACCCTGTCAACCAGCAGATTGCTGAGCGGGCTCATATCACGGAAGAGCAATACATCGACATGTACCAGCAGTCTGTCAGCGACCCGGAAGCTTTCTGGCGTGAGCACGGTAAGATTGTTGACTGGATCACCCCGTACAACAAGATTAAACAAACCTCTTTCGATACCGGCCATGTCAATATCAAATGGTTTGAAGACGGCACACTGAACGTCTCCGCCAACTGTCTCGACCGTCATCTGGCAACCCGCGGCGATCAGCCTGCCATCATCTGGGAAGGTGACGATCCGGCCGATGATGCCACCCTGACTTATCACCAACTGCACAAGCAAGTCTGCCAGTTCGCCAACGCCCTCAAAGCACAGGGCGTCCAAAAAGGCGATGTGGTTTGCCTGTACATGCCGATGGTGGCCGAAGCGGCGGTGGCTATGCTGGCCTGTACCCGCGTCGGTGCGGTGCACACTATCGTCTTCGGTGGCTTCTCGCCGGAAGCACTGGCGGGCCGTATCATAGATTCAAAAGCCAAAGTCGTTGTGACTGCCGATGAAGGTGTCCGCGGCGGCCGCGCTGTGCCACTGAAGAAAAACGTCGACGATGCCCTGAAACACCCTGAGGTCACCAGCATTGAGAAAGTGGTGGTGTTCCAGCGTACCGGTAATCCGGTTGAGTGGGACAATCAGCGTGACGTCTGGTGGCATGACGCCACGGCAGCCGTGCCGGATCATTGCGACCCGGAACCGATGAACGCTGAAGATCCGCTGTTTATCCTCTATACCTCGGGCTCGACCGGCAAGCCGAAAGGCGTGCTGCACACCACAGGCGGCTATCTGGTGTACGCGACCATGACCTTTAAATATGTCTTCGACTATCAGGAAGGTGAAGTGTACTGGTGTACCGCCGATGTGGGCTGGATCACCGGCCACAGCTACCTGGTGTACGGGCCACTGGCCAACGGTGCCACCACCCTGCTGTTTGAAGGCGTTCCTAATTATCCGTCCACCGCCCGCATGAGCGAAGTGGTCGACAAGCATCAGGTCAACATTCTGTATACCGCCCCGACCGCCATTCGCGCCCTGATGGCCAAAGGCGATGAGGCCATTGCCGGTACCCGGCGTTCATCGCTGCGGATCATGGGCTCTGTCGGCGAGCCGATTAACCCGGAAGCCTGGGAATGGTATCACCGCACTATCGGTGACAGCCGCTGCCCTATCGTCGATACCTGGTGGCAAACCGAAACCGGCGGCATCCTGATCACCCCGCTGCCGGGCGCGACCGCGCTGAAACCCGGCTCGGCCACCCGTCCGTTCTTTGGCGTTCAGCCGGCGCTGGTCGATAACATGGGCAACATTCTGCCTGGCGCGACGGAAGGTAACCTGGTGATGCTGGACAGCTGGCCGGGTCAGATGCGTACACTGTGGGGTGACCATGAGCGCTTCGAGCAGACTTACTTCTCGACCTTTAAAGGCATGTATTTTACCGGTGACGGCGCCCGCCGCGATGAAGACGGTTACTACTGGATCACCGGCCGTGTCGATGACGTACTGAATATCTCAGGTCACCGCATGGGGACAGCAGAAATTGAATCGGCACTGGTGGCCTTCGACAAGATTGCTGAAGCCGCTATCGTCGGCGTACCGCACGATATCAAAGGCCAGGCAATTTATGCCTATATCACCCTGAACGACGGCGTGATACCAACGGCTGAGCTGCATAAAGAAGTCAAAGACTGGGTGCGCAAGGAAATCGGCCCGATAGCCACACCGGACTTCCTGCACTGGACTGACGCCCTGCCGAAAACCCGTTCCGGCAAGATCATGCGCCGGATACTGCGTAAAATCGCCACCGGGGACACCGGCTCGCTGGGCGATACCTCCACCCTGGCCGATCCCAGCGTGGTCGACAAACTGATCGCTGAAAAAGAAAAAGTCGTCTAACCGACAAAACCTGCACTCAATCCAAGCCGCCGCCAGGCGGCTTTCTTCTTTTCCCTGCCAATCGGCTCCGATGCCAGCAGAAACCTAAGCAAATCCGTACTGCGGGAACTCCCGGCAATCTTCCATTGTCTGATTTGTCTGATTCAGCGCCACAGCATCTTTGCTTGAACCTGCTGCATTGTGCGGTGAATTTCAGCAAAACTGATTAAGATTCAAGGTGATTGGCCGCTTATCTTGTAGGTGAGGTTAATCTGTCCGCTATCTTACTGAAGAGGCGGCGAAAATGGGGGCTGCCCGCGGCAATTTACGCCAGTTGCGTACAGTTGTAAGGTCAAAAAAGTGGTGATTAGACCAGTATTTTGCTGCGAATTGCGCTGAATTCTCTATAATTGAGCAACTAACAGGTTTTAGGCCGTGATGGTTTGCATGAAAGGAAGCAAAGTCACAGTTTTTTTGTGCTTTGTCGCTTGAATCAGCAAGAACAGGTATAGATAACAGAATATGTCGACTAATTACCGCATTTTACTGCTTAATGGACCCAATCTGAATTTGCTGGGCCTGCGCGAGCCGGGGCACTATGGCCAGCAGACACTGGATCAGATTGTAGCAAACCTGAGTGCCAAAGCCGCCAGTCTGGGCGTGACACTGGATCACCTGCAGTCCAATGCAGAACACGAACTGATTGAGGCCATCCACCAGGCGCACGGTAACGTGGATTTTATCCTCATCAACCCGGCAGCCTACACCCATACCAGCGTCGCCATTCGCGATGCGCTGTTGGGCGTGGCTATCCCGTTTATTGAAATACATTTGTCAAACGTGCATGCCCGCGAGCCCTTCCGCCACCATTCCTACCTGTCTGACAAGGCAGTCGGAGTGATCTGCGGCCTGGGCCCGGATGGTTATGAATTCGCCCTGGAGGCAGCTGTCCGCCGCCTTCAGAACGCTCAATGAACAACATTAAGAGTAAAGATACATGGATATTCGCAAGATCAAGAAACTTATCGAACTGGTAGAAGAATCAGGCATCTCCGAGCTGGAAATCTCTGAAGGCGAAGAATCGGTACGCATCAGCCGTACCACAGCAGCACCGGTTGCTGCACCTGCGCAAATGTACGCAGCGCCGGCACCAGCCGCTCCTGCGGCACCGGTTGCCGCACCTGCTGAAGCGGCGGCACCAGCTGCTCCTGCTACGCCTGCCGGTCACCAGGTACTGTCGCCTATGGTCGGTACTTTCTACCGCGCGCCTAGCCCGGAAGCAAAATCCTTTGTGGAAGTCGGTCAAAGCGTAAACGTTGGCGATACCCTGTGCATCGTTGAAGCCATGAAGATGATGAACCAGATCGAAGCCGATAAAGCCGGTACCGTTGTGGCTATCCTGGCCGAAAACGGTGACCCGATTGAATTCGATCAACCTCTGGTTATCATCGAGTAACTGAGGCGCATATGTTAGATAAAGTAGTCATAGCAAACCGCGGCGAAATCGCCCTGCGTATCCTGCGTGCCTGTAAAGAGCTGGGGATCAAAACGGTCGCTGTGCACTCCACAGCTGACCGCGATCTGAAACACGTTCTTCTTGCAGATGAGTCTATCTGTATCGGTCCAGCACGAGGCACAGACAGCTACCTGAACATTCCCCGCATCATCAGTGCGGCAGAAGTGACCGGTGCAGTCGCCATCCACCCGGGTTACGGCTTCCTGTCTGAAAACGCGGATTTTGCCGAGCAGGTTGAACGTTCAGGTTTCATCTTCGTGGGCCCTAAAGCGGACACTATCCGTCTGATGGGTGACAAAGTGTCGGCCATCAACGCCATGAAAAAAGCGGGCGTACCTTGTGTGCCGGGTTCTGACGGCCCGCTGGGCGACGATGAAGCCAAAAACAAGTCTATCGCCAAGCGTATCGGTTATCCGGTAATCATCAAAGCCTCTGGTGGCGGTGGTGGCCGTGGTATGCGTGTGGTACGCAAAGAAGCGGATCTGATCCAGTCGATCGCCATGACACGTGCAGAAGCCAAAGCGGCGTTCAGCAACGATATGGTGTACATGGAAAAATTCCTGGAAAACCCACGCCACATCGAAGTACAGGTGCTGGCTGACGGTCAGGGCGGTGCTATCCATCTGGGTGAGCGTGACTGTTCCATGCAGCGCCGTCACCAGAAAGTGGTTGAAGAAGCGCCGGCACCGGGCATCACCGAAGAAATGCGCAAGTACATCGGTGAGCGCTGTACCCGTGCCTGTATCGAAATCAACTACCGCGGTGCCGGTACGTTCGAGTTCCTGTATGAGAACGGCGAGTTCTATTTCATTGAAATGAACACCCGTATCCAGGTTGAACACCCTGTGACCGAAATGGTCACTGGCGTTGATCTGATCAAAGAGCAGCTGCGCATTGCTGCCGGTCAGCCGCTGTCATTCAGCCAGAGCGACATTCACCTGCGTGGCCACGCGATTGAATGCCGTATCAATGCTGAAGATCCGGTGCGTTTCCTGCCTTCTCCGGGCAAGATCGAGCGTTTCCATGCGCCAGGTGGTATGGGTATCCGTTGGGAATCCCACATCTACAGCGGCTACACGGTTCCGCCGCACTACGATTCAATGATCGGCAAACTGATTGCCTACGGTGAAAACCGTGACGTGGCGATTTCGCGCATGCGTAACGCCCTCAACGAGATGATCATCGACGGCATCAAGACCAACGTTCCGCTGCAGAAAGACATCATGGCAGACGAGAACTTCCAGCACGGTGGCGCCAACATCCACTATCTGGAGAAAAAGCTGGGTCTGCAATAACAGACACCTCGCTTTCAGAGCTGAACCAAGGCTGCCTAAGGGCAGCCTTTTTATTTCCCGAATCAATGACCTGCCGCTGGTGCAGACGAATGTCATTTGTCACAATATCTTTCTTTTTCTTCTTTTCGGAACGATTTCGCCCGGATACCGACGTCGTTCGCCGTTTTACACTGACTGACCGGAAATTCAGTATGAAGACACTTTCCACCCGATACCGTCAGGCGCACAGAGAAGCCAGATGGGCGCTGGGACTGGCTGTCGCCTATTTTCTGTGGTGGTACTGCTCTGCCTATTTCTTTGCCCCTGAGCCCATGCAGAGCAGCCTGCCTGCGCTTTACTGGGGGTTACCGCTTTGGTTTCTGCTTGCCTGCATCGTCGGCCCGGTACTCTTTACGCTGCTGTGCGCCCTGATGGTGAAGTGCATTTATCAGGATATGCCGCTGTCAGCGGATGCGGAGGATGACGATGCATAATCAATTACTGATCCCGCTCGTGCTGTATCTGGCAGCCGTGTTTGCCCTGGCCCTGTTTACCCGCCGCCGCGCTCAGCAAGGCAGCGGGTTTTTAAGCGAATATCTGCTGGGTAACCGCAGTATGGGCGGCTTCGTGCTGGCGATGACACTGGCGGCCACCTATGCCAGTGCCAGTTCCTTCATTGGCGGCCCCGGTGCGGCTTACAAGATGGGGTTGGGCTGGGTATTGCTGGCGATGATCCAGCTCCCGGCCGCCTGGCTGACACTCGGGGTGCTGGGGAAAAAATTTGCGATTGAAGCCCGCAAACATAACGCGCTGACCCTCAATGACATGCTCTACGCCCGCTATCAGCACCGGGGCGTGGTGGTTTTTGCTTCCCTGGCACTGCTGCTTGCGTTTTTCGGTACCATGGTGGTGCAGTTTGTCGGCGGGGCCCGGTTACTGCAAACCGTCACCGGTCTGTCTTACTCTCAGGGGCTGATGATTTTTGCCGCCACCGTCGGGCTGTACACCACGATTGGCGGATTCCGGGCCGTGGTCATGACCGACACCTTACAAGGCATCATGATGATCATCGGCACGCTGGCCCTGCTGGCTGGCATTATTCACGCAGGCGGTAGCCTAGGTGAGCTGGTCACCACGCTGCACCAGATCGATCCGGCGCTGATTTCGCCGTACGGTCCGGACAACTTTATGTCACAGCCCTTTATGCTCAGCTTCTGGATATTGGTCTGCTTCGGCGTCATTGGTCTGCCCCATGCCGCCGTGCGTTGTATGTCCTACAAAGACAGTCAATCCCTGCATCGCGGCATGGTGATCAGTACCGCCATGGTCGCTTTTCTGATGCTGGGGATGCACCTGGCCGGCGCACTGGGGCGGGCGATTTTCCCGGATATTGCCACGCCGGATCAGATCATGCCGACCTTGATGATGGGCGTACTGCCGCCTGTAGTGGCCGGCATTTTTCTCGCCGGCCCGATGGCGGCCATTATGTCGACCATTGATTCCCAGCTGATTCAGGCCTCCGCGACACTGCTGAAAGATTTGTACCTGAATTACATCAACCCCAAAGCATCGGAACAGCCTGATATCGAAAGCCGGTTGCCAAAGTTATCGCTGTGGGTGACCGGCATTTTCTCGCTACTGGTTTTTATCGCGGCAACCCATCCGCCGGATATGATTATCTGGCTTAACCTGCTGGCCTTTGGCGGCATGCAGGCCGTCTTTCTCTGGCCTCTGGTGCTGGGGTTGTACTGGCAAAAAGCCTCGGCCGCCGGGGCCTTTGCCTCCATGCTGAGCGGGCTGGGATGTTACATCACACTATCACTGTTCAAGCCGGATCTGCATGGTGTGCATGCGATTGTCCCGACCCTGCTGGTCGGGCTGATCAGCTTTGTCGCTGCCAGCTACCTCTGGCCCAACCGGGCACATTGCCAGCACGCAAAGGCGGAATTCACTGCAAACTGACAAAATAGCATCAGGGGGTGCTATTTTTTACTCTACCGTCAGTATCCTCTGCCGTGCCCGCTAGGAAGCTGATGCGAGCTGACTACTTTTCGTGCTAAACTCCGCGGCCTTATGCCAAAGTCTCTTTGATAGCGAATTTACTCATGCCTTGGATTCAACTGAAACTGAATGCCACTGCGGCCAATGCAGAAGCCATTGGTGACTTGCTGATGGATGAAACCGGCGCTCTGTCGGTCACTTTTCTCGACGCACAGGACACCCCGGTTTTCGAACCGCTGCCGGGCGAAACCCGCCTGTGGGGCGATACCGACGTCATTGGCCTGTACGATGCGGAAAGCGACATGGACATGGTGCTCTCGCTGCTGAAAAGCAGTCCGCTGCTGGCTGACGATTTTGCCTACAAGGTTGAGCAGCTGGAAGACAAAGACTGGGAGCGCGAGTGGATGGATAACTTCCACCCGATGAAATTCGGTCAGCGTCTGTGGATCTGCCCGAGCTGGCGTGAAGCGCCTGAGCCGGGAGCCGTCAACGTGCTGCTCGATCCGGGCCTGGCATTCGGCACCGGGACGCACCCAACCACCTCTCTGTGTCTGGAATGGCTGGACGGCCAGGATCTGACGGGCAAAACCGTGATCGATTTCGGCTGCGGCTCCGGCATTCTGGCTATCGCCGCACTCAAGCTGGGCGCCGCCAAAGTGATCGGGATTGATATCGATCCGCAGGCGATTCTGGCCTCGCGTGACAACGCTGAACGCAATGGTGTGTCTGAAAACCTCGACCTGTATCTGCCCAAAGATCAGCCGGAAAATCTGCAAGCCGACGTGGTGGTTGCCAATATTCTGGCCGGTCCGCTGCGTGAGCTGTCACCGGTGATCAAGAGCCTGGTCAGGGACAAGGGCCTGCTGGCGATTTCCGGAGTACTGGAATCTCAGGCCGACGATGTGGCCAGCCATTACAGCGACGAGCTGACGCTGGATCCGATCGCCGCCCGCGAGGAATGGTGCCGGATTTCAGGCCAAAAAGCCTGATCCTGACAAATTTGTCCATTGTGCATTTTATGAGCAATACACTGAATTCCATGACCTTTTGCAATCCAAAATCAGGATGCTCAAATATTGGCCTTTTCAGCACAGCAAAAAATGCGTAAAATGCGCGCCCTTACTGGCATAGTCAGGAACAGACATTGAAGATCGGTCCATATCAATTAGACAACCCGTTAATTGTCGCGCCAATGGCAGGTGTGACCGATCGTCCGTTTCGTGAGTTGTGCCTGCGCCACGGCGCAGGTATGGCGGTCAGCGAAATGATGTCTGCCAACCCAGACGTTTGGAAAACGGCCAAGTCGCTCAACCGCATGGTGCATGAAGGTGAGTCTGGACTTCGTTCGGTACAGATTGCCGGGGCAGATCCCCGCCAGATGGCCGACGCCGCCCGCTTCAGTGTGGAGCACGGTGCCCAGATCATTGATATCAACATGGGTTGCCCGGCCAAGAAAGTGAACAAGCGCCTGGCTGGCTCTGCCCTGCTGCAATACCCGGATCTTGTCGAGGATATCCTCAAGGCCGTGGTAAGCGCCGTGGACGTCCCTGTGACGCTGAAAACACGGACCGGCTGGGATACAGAGAACCGAAACTGTGTCGAGATCGCACAGCTCGCTGAACACTGTGGCATTCAGGCACTGGCCCTGCACGGCAGAACCAAGGCCTGTATGTACAAAGGGGAAGCGGAATACGATTACATCAAGGCAGTGAAACAGGCGGTGTCGATTCCTGTGATTGCGAACGGTGATATCGACTCACCGGAAAAAGCACGCTTCGTCCTGGATTATACCGGGGCCGATGCCTTGATGATTGGCCGCCCAGCGCAGGGACGGCCGTGGATTTTTCGGGAAATCCAGCATTATTTAACAACCGGTGAACACCTGCCAGCGCCTTCTTTTGAAGAAGTCAGCAGCATCTTGCTGGAGCATGTACAGGCACTCCACGCTTTCTATGGGGAGTACCAGGGGTTACGCATCGCACGTAAACACGTGTCGTGGTACCTCAAAGAACAGGCTTCTGCGGGTGATTTCCGCCGGACCTTCAACGCACTCGAAGATGCTCAAGAGCAAATCGATGCGCTGCAAGGCTACTTCGACAACGTTGCATAAATACCAGAAGAGCTTACAGAATATGTTCGAACAAAATCTGACTTCCGAAGCACTTACAGTGACTACTGTCACTTCTCAAGACCAAATCACTCAGAAACCACTGCGTGACTCCGTCAAAGCCTCGCTTAAGAACTATCTCGCCCAGCTGAACGGTCAGGACGTCGATGATCTGTACGAGCTTGTACTGGCTGAAGTCGAGCAACCCCTGCTGGACACCATCATGCAGTACACCCGCGGCAACCAGACCCGCGCGGCAACTATGATGGGCATCAACCGCGGTACCCTGCGTAAGAAACTGAAAAAATACGGCATGAACTGATCATCAGTTCAGATGACGCTGATTTTACAGGGTTATGCACACGCATAGCCCTTTTTTGATGGCCCTTCCCCTGTCCGCCCCTGACGCTCACCCCGCCAAACTTTCCCGATGCACGCCCGTAAGCCTGCAGATGCATAACCCCAGGCTGTAACTTAGCGACAAATTGATAGCACCTGAAAAATGCGCTTTTATTTCACAGCGCGAACAAAATTAGCGGAGTGATCAAGGTCACCAAGTCTCCCTGGCAACGTTTGACCAAATGCATGATGCGTGATCAAGATCACCATAAGATTAATAACCCATCAGTTAATAAATGTGACATCGAGCAACTAAAATTAATTGACTATGAAAAAACACGATAAATGTAATTTTATTACGCAGGGTAATTGTTAGTTGGATCACTGTATCTTGGTGGGGGATAGCTAAAAAAGGAGACGGGGATCACGAGAACCCCGTTATCAGTTCCGTTTTCAGGATCTGTGGTAGATTGATTGGGTACGAAGCAATCGACGGTTTTGGCGAACCGTTATCGACACAACAGAACTTGAAGCTGAACATCAAACGGGGAAACGTTATGATATCACCAGACACCAAGGTCAAGATACAGAATTTTGGCCGCTTCCTCTCCAACATGGTGATGCCCAATATTGGCGCATTCATCGCTTGGGGGTTTATTACCGCTCTCTTTATTCCGACCGGCTGGCTGCCCAACGAGACGATAGCCAAACTGGTAGGTCCTATGATTACTTACCTGCTGCCACTGCTGATCGGTTATACCGGCGGTAAACTGGTGGGTGGCGATCGGGGTGCCGTGGTGGGTGCCGTGACCACCATGGGTGTGATCGTGGGTACAGATATCCCCATGTTCATGGGCGCCATGATTGTCGGCCCTATGGGCGGCTGGGCGATTAAGCACTTTGATAAGGCCGTTGAAGGCAAAATCAAAAGCGGCTTCGAAATGCTGGTCAACAACTTCTCGGCTGGCATCATAGGGATGCTGTGTGCCATCGTTGCCTTTTTCCTGATCGGCCCTTTCGTGAAGATCCTCTCTGGCGGTCTGGCTGCCGGGGTCAATTTCCTGGTCGATGCCGGTTTGCTGCCGCTGACCTCAATCTTCGTTGAGCCGGCGAAAATCCTGTTCCTCAACAATGCCATCAACCACGGTATCTTCTCGCCGCTGGGCATTCAGCAGGCCAATGAGGTCGGTCAGTCTATTTTCTTCCTGATTGAAGCGAATCCGGGTCCCGGACTGGGCATTTTGCTGGCTTACATGGTGTTCGGCCGCGGGACGGCCAAACAGACCGCCGGCGGTGCTGCCATCATCCATTTCTTCGGGGGGATCCACGAGATTTACTTCCCCTATATTCTGATGAATCCGCGCCTGATCCTGGCGGCGATTGCCGGTGGCATGACAGGTGTCTTCACCCTGACCCTGTTCAATGCCGGTCTGGTCTCGCCGGCATCACCTGGCTCTATCTTTGCCGTGATGCTGATGGCGCCGAAAGCCTCCATAGTGGGTGTGCTGTGCTCTATCGTGGCAGCCGCGACAGTGTCCTTCCTGGTAGCTGCACTGCTGCTGAAAACCCAGAAAGTGACCGAAGACGACGACGGCAGCGCGCTGAAAAATGCCAGCGAGAAAATGAAAGCCATGAAATCGGGCAAAGCCACTGAAGGGGCTGCTGCCACAGGCTCTGCGCCGACCACAGCCAGCAGCCACCCAGCATCCAAGGTTCAGCTCAGTCAGGTTCGCCGCATCATAGTGGCTTGCGATGCCGGTATGGGTTCCAGCGCCATGGGCGCCGGTTTACTGCGCAAGAAAGTCAGTGAGGCCAGACTGAATATTGATGTCACTAACAGCGCCATCAACAACCTGCCCGATGATGTCGATATTGTTATCACCCACAAGGATCTCACTGAGCGTGCCCGCAAGCATGCCCCGCAGGCTCAGCATATTTCGCTGACCAACTTCCTTGACGGTCAGATCTACAATGATTTGATCACCCGTATCATCGCCGCGTCCAGCCCGGAAGCGGCGAATGATCCGAACCTGGTGAAACTGACGCCGGTGGCCGCCAATGACGACAGTCTGGCGCCGCAGCAACCCTCGGTTTTCCAGATCCAGGCGGCCAACATCCATCTTGGGCTCAAAGCCACCAATAAGGACGATGCCATCCGCTTTGCCGGTGAGCAGCTGGTCAAACTGGGCTATGCCGAACCTGAATACATTGACGCCATGTTTGCCCGCGAGGCACTGGTGCCGACTTATCTCGGTGAGTCTATCGCTGTGCCGCACGGGACGGTGGAGGCCAAAGACAGGGTGATCAAAACCGGTATTGTCATTTGCCAGTACCCGGCCGGGGTGGCATTTACCGATGACAAAGACGACATTGCCCATCTGGTGATCGGCATTGCCGCCAAAAATGACGAACACATTCAGGTGATTACTACCATCACTAACGCACTGGATGACCACGAGGCCATTGAGCGCCTCAAGCGTACCCAGGATGTCCGGGAAGTGCTCAGCATCCTGGCCAGTGAAGAAGCGGCGTAACCGCCAGTGCAGATACCGGGGCCGCCCAGCGCGGCCTCTCACAAACTTAAGGTAGTCATCATCATGAAAGCAGTTCATTTTGGCGCCGGCAATATCGGCCGGGGTTTTATTGGTAAAGTACTGGCAGATGCCGAGGTTAACGTCACTTTTGCCGACGTTAACGGGCCGTTGATCGACCAGCTCAGCCATGCGCAGTCTTACAATGTCAAAGTGGTAGGCAATGACTGTCATCTGGATACCGTCAGCCATATCACAGCGGTCAATGCCGCCGGACCGGACGTGATCAATCAGATAGTGCATACCGATCTGATCACCACAGCCGTCGGCCCTGCGGTGCTGGATAAAATTGCCAGCACCATAGCGAGCGGGCTGGCCAAACGGTTTGAAGCGGGTAACACCCAGCCGCTCAATATCATTGCCTGTGAAAACATGGTGCGGGGCACCACGCACCTGAAAGAGGAAGTCTATAAGCAATTAACGCCGGCGCACCGGCTGCTGGCGGAGCAGCATGTCGGCTTTGTCGATTCAGCCGTCGACCGCATTGTGCCGCCTGCGGAAGCGGCTAACGATGATCCCCTGGAAGTCACAGTGGAAAGTTTCAGCGAGTGGATTGTCGACCAGCAACAGTTCAAAGGCGAGATCCCCCGCATTGCCGGGATGGAAACCACAGATAACCTGATGGCATTTGTCGAGCGGAAGTTGTTTACCCTCAACACAGGCCATATCATTACCGCCTATCTGGGCGCGCTGAAAGGTTACCAGACGATCCGCGATGCGATAGAAGATGAAGAGATCCGCGACCAGGTCAGAACCGCAATGCGGGAAAGCGGCGACGTGCTGATTCGCCGGTATGGCTTTGATCGTGAGCAGCATTATGCTTACATCGAAAAAATTCTGACCCGCTTTGCCAATCCCTTCCTGCGCGATGAGATTGACAGAGTTGGCCGCCAGCCGCTGCGTAAGCTGGGCAGCAACGACAGATTGATCAAACCCCTGCTGGGCACTCTGGAGTACGGGACTGACAATCGCATGCTGATCAAAGGCATAGCTGCGGCCCTGAAGTATGTTAATGATACCGATCCGCAGGCAGTGGAACTGCAGCAAACATTACACGAAAAAGGGGTCCGTCAGACACTGGCACAGTACACGGGTCTGGACGCTGACAGCGAGGTGGCCCGTGACATTGAACACTGCTATCAGACGCTGACCTGATCACCTTGCGGGGAGTTCGCTCCCCGCCTTTGCGGCACAAAGAGAAGACGAAGCCATGGCACCCTGTGAACACGAAGCTGACATGATTGAACGCCTGAACCAGGCCACCACAGTACGCGGCTTTTTTATTACCTCTGTGGATATCTTAGAAGAAGCCGTCGATGCGCTGATCCAGCGAATTTTCCGCAAGGACGACTTTGCGGTGAAATCCGTGGTAGAACCGCTGCTGCACGACACAGGTCCGCTTGGGGAGCTCAGCGTGCGCCTTAAACTGCTGTACGGCCTGGGGGTGATTGCCCAGCCTGTCTATCAGGACATTGAACGCTGCCTGCATATCAAAGACATGCTCAACCGGGATGTGACCGAATACCATTTTACCGACCCTAAAATCATTAAAGAAATCAAGGCGCTTCATCAGGCCAATGTGATGGGCATTGCCCAGCTGGACATGGCCCCGATCACAGAAGACATCGATCTGGCTTTCTACCAGATGCAAACCGCTCGTCAGGAACAGATAGTCAAATCCACCCTGGCACTGGCCATTTCCGGCATTGCCACTTCCCTCAACAAAGACAGCCCGTTTTAGATCCCGTCCGCTTTACCCTGCCCGGCCTTGTGGCAGACAGCCTGAACAACGACTCGTTCCGTCAGTTGCTCCGCTCGCATGAAAGCTAAGTAAGCCATTGATATAAAAAACATAAAACATAAGAAAGGGATGACAGGAGGGAATGTCGGACAGGAAAACCAGCTGGTATCCCAGCTGGCGGGTAGCAGGGCAGATTACAGATAGTCACACAAATAAGCGGTTGTCTCTGCAATCTTGACATCGAATGAGGCATCACCCGGGACTTCAAAATCATCACCGGCATTGTAGGTTTCCCAATCAACATGGCCCGGCAGCTTGACCGAAATCGCCCCTTTGACCACTGTCATGCGCTCTGGAGCCGCGGTGGCAAAGGTATAAGATCCCGGAAGCATCACGCCGACACTGCTGCGCGCACCCTCGGCTTCGAAACCAATAGATTTTACATTTCCATCAAAATATTCGTTAGTATTCAGCATGATAATCCTTATCCTGTTATTCTGTTCGGGCATTGGAAACCCATCACGCTATCACAGTTTTTTGCGGTCGCATACACCTTTATCAGCCCTTGCTGAGGGCTGAGTCATTACTACTCATCGGCCAGGGCTTCCAGGATGGAACAATGGCTGGCATCGTCATCCGCCTCGCCGCAACAGGCGTCATTCAAGCGCTTCAATGCCCGGCGTATTCGCTGTAATTCCGCCAGTTTGCTGTCAATGTCGTCTAACTTGGCCTGAGTGATGGCTTTCACTTCCGCGCAGCTGTGCTGATCGGCTTCGACCCGTATCGCCAGCAGTTCCCGGATCTCCTCCAGGCTCAGGCCGATGGCTTTGGCCCGCAGAATAAAGCCAATGCGGGAAACATCGTCGTCGCTGTAGAGCCGGTAGCCGCTTTCACTGCGCTCGCCGGGGATCAGCAGGCCATTCTTCTCGTAAAAGCGCAAGGTATCACTGCTGACCTCGCAGAGCTTTGCCAGTTGTCCGATCAAGTACCTAGCCATAATAACCTCATGATCCTTATAAACTCTCCCTGCACAGCGCCCGCGGCTGACCGTTTACGGCCCAAGGCAAACGTTTGCGCAATGCCGGGAATCATGTAAAATACGCGCCATTACGCAAATCCCATCCCGCCTGACGGATGAGGCTATTTGCCAAAGGCAACCTCAGTATAACAGGTCAGCTTTTGGCAAATAATTCACCGCAATCAAAGAGATGGTAGCAATGGAAAACGCTCGTCCTATTCGCCGTGCTCTGATCAGCGTATCAGACAAAACGGGAATTGTTGAATTCGCACAAGCTCTTGCCAACCGTGGCGTCGATATCCTGTCCACTGGCGGTACTGCCCGTCTGCTGGCTGATAAAGGTATTCAGGTAACTGAAGTCTCCGACTACACGGGCTTCCCTGAAATGATGGATGGCCGTGTTAAAACCCTGCACCCGAAAGTGCATGGCGGCGTACTGGGCCGACGCGGCCAGGACGATGCGATCATGGCCGAGCATGGCATTGCACCGATTGATATGGTGGTGGTTAACCTCTATCCGTTCGCGGCCACCGTCGCCAAGCCGGGCTGTACCTTAGAAGACGCCGTTGAGAACATCGATATCGGTGGCCCGACTATGGTGCGCAGTGCCGCCAAAAACCACAAAGACGTGACTATAGTCGTGAATGCGCACGATTATGACCGGGTGCTGGCTGAAATGGCCGACAACGACGGCTCTCTGACCCATGTCACCCGTTTTGATCTGGCGATCGCCGCCTTCGAACACACCGCCGCTTACGACGGTATGATTGCCAACTATTTCGGCACCATGGTGCCTTCTTATGGTGACTCTGCTGACGAAGACTCTAAGTTCCCGCGCACTTTCAATCAGCAGTTCATAAAGAAACAAGACATGCGCTATGGCGAAAACAGCCATCAGGATGCGGCGTTTTATGTTGAAGCACAGCCGCAAGAAGCTTCCGTCGCCACAGCGCGCCAGCTGCAGGGCAAAGCACTGTCTTACAACAACATTGCAGATACCGATGCCGCACTGGAATGCGTTAAAGAATTCGACCAGCCAGCCTGTGTGATCGTCAAACACGCCAACCCTTGCGGTGTGGCGCTGGGAGCCAACCTGCTGGAAGCTTATGATCGCGCATACAAGACAGACCCGACGTCTGCCTTCGGCGGTATCATTGCCTTCAACGGCGAGCTGGATGCCGACACCGCCAAAGCCATTGTTGAGCGTCAGTTCGTGGAAGTGATTATTGCCCCCAGCGTCAGCGCCGAAGCCGCTGCAGTGGTGTCTGCCAAGCAAAACGTCCGTCTGCTGGAATGCGGCCAGTGGCACAGCAAAACCACAGAGTTTGACATCAAACGCGTCAACGGTGGCCTGCTGGTGCAGGACCGCGACCAGGGCATGGTCGGCCTGGATGATCTCAAAGTGGTCACCCAACGCCAGCCAAGCGACGAAGAGCTGCGCGATGCCCTGTTCTGCTGGAAAGTGGCTAAATACGTGAAATCCAATGCGATCGTCTACGCCAAAGGCAACATGACTATCGGTGTAGGCGCCGGCCAGATGAGTCGCGTATACTCAGCCAAAATTGCCGGTATCAAAGCGGCGGACGAAAAGCTGGAAGTGGCCGGCAGTGTGATGGCATCCGATGCCTTCTTCCCGTTCCGCGACGGTATCGATGCGGCGGCAGCAGCTGGTATCACCTGTGTGATTCAGCCGGGCGGTTCAATGCGTGATGACGAAGTCATTGCCGCTGCCGACGAACACGGCATGGCCATGGTCTTCACAGGCATGCGTCACTTCCGTCATTAATATTTTGGAAGGCGTCTGTGTGGCGTCTTCCTGCGTATATCAGCCCCTGATCTTATCAGGGGCTTTCCTCCATCTAACGAGGTAAAGGATTTAGCATGAAAGTTCTTGTCATTGGTAACGGCGGCCGCGAGCACGCCCTGGGCTGGAAAGCGGCTCAGTCTGCACAGGTAGAAAAAGTCTTCGTGGCACCGGGCAATGCCGGTACTGCCTTAGAGCCAAAACTGGAAAATGTCGCGATTGGTGTGGAAGACACGGCGGCACTGGTGGCGTTTGCCAAAGAGCAGCAAATCGGCCTGACCATTGTTGGCCCGGAAGCGCCGCTGGTGATCGGTGTGGTTGACGCGTTCCGTGCTGCGGGCTTGCCGATTTTCGGTCCGACCCAGGCCGCCGCCCAGCTGGAAGGCTCCAAAGCCTTCACCAAAGACTTCCTGGCCCGCCATCAGATCCCGACGGCGGAATACCAGAACTTTACCGAGATCGAGCCGGCCCTGGCTTACCTGAAAGAAAAAGGCGCACCCATTGTGGTCAAAGCCGATGGTCTGGCGGCCGGTAAAGGCGTGATCGTGGCCATGACGCAGGAAGAAGCCGAAGAAGCCGTGCGCGACATGCTGGCAGGCAATGCCTTTGGCGAAGCTGGCCACCGCGTAGTCATCGAAGAGTTCCTCGACGGCGAAGAAGCCAGCTTCATTGTGATGGTGGACGGCGAACATATACTGCCGATGGCAACCAGTCAGGATCACAAACGCGTTGGCAACGGCGACACAGGTCCCAATACCGGCGGCATGGGCGCTTACTCTCCGGCTCCTGTGGTAACTCAGGAAATCCACCAGCGGGTGATGGACGAAGTTATCCTGCCTACAGTGCGCGGTATGGCAGCCGAAGGCAATCCCTATACAGGCTTTCTGTATGCTGGTCTGATGATCATGGCTGACGGCACGCCGAAAGTGATTGAGTATAACTGCCGCTTCGGCGACCCGGAAACCCAGCCGATTATGCTGCGCCTGCAGTCAGATCTGGTTGAGCTGTGTCTGGCGGCTGTTGATGGCAAACTGGATACTGTGGACTCTCAGTGGGATCCGCGTGCGGCGATTGGTGTGGTGCTGGCGGCCGGTGGTTACCCGGGTGACTACAACAAAGGGGATGTGATTTCCGGTCTGCCTCTGCAGGACGGCGACGCACAAAAAGTTTTCCATGCCGGGACTGCCAGCAAAGACGGTGCCGTAGTGACCAATGGCGGCCGCGTGTTATGTGCCACTGCTCTGGGCGAAACTGTGTCTGATGCTCAGCAACGTGCTTATGCGTTGGCAAAACAAATCAGCTGGAACGGTGTGTTCTTCCGCGACGACATTGGCTACCGCGCCATTGCCCGTGAACAGGACTGAGCTGTCAGCGAATAAAACGCAGCATGAAACAGAGATAGCAATAAGGCGCCTGAAGGCGCCTTATTTGTTGTTATCCGCTGAATCTTTCACTCAGCTCAGTCCGTCAGGACACATCCAGTAATCTGGGCGGCGTCAGGCAGTGCTGCTCGGTTGTCCGGTTCAGCACCATCTGCTGCGCGGTGACCTTACCCCGGCCATCCGATTTTCCGATCAGTGCGATATAACCTGGCTGGGCGTTAATTTGCTGCCAGTTGATCTCAATCTCAGCCTGATCATCACAGTGAACAAACCGCTGACCGTCCCACATACCCTGCACCAGCTGGAGCCCCTCTCGCGACTGCTCTCTGACCAGAGCAACAGCCATGTCGGCCTGCTGGCTGAGCTGATGCAGCTGAGTGTCAGACAAAGGAAAAACCGTGTCGCCAACCTTATAGCGCTGGAACACGGCATCGCCGTGCTGATCGTAACGCACATGCAATTCAAACGGCTGGCGTTTATTATCTTTCAGCGCTGTGCCGGCCCGCTTCAATTCACGCAGTTGCCCATCGTGCCAGCGATAATCCGTCAGATACTCTCCGTAATCGCCCATCCAGACCCGTTCAGCCAAAGACTCGGGTTTCGACTGGCGCTGGTTGACCCAGTACAGTGATGACGCATCACCGACAACCTGGCCGCCGCTAAGGCGTTCCAAAGGAGACAGTGCGTGTTGTGATAAAGCAGAGCTGCCACAGGCAGAAAGCAGGAAAGACAGTGCAATCAGGAAGGTTCGTTTCATAAATAAAAAACTCCGCCGAAGTGATCCTCGACGGAGTTAAGATTATTTTACAGAATCTTTCAGCGCTTTACCTGCAACGAAAGCAGGTACGTTTGCTGCAGCGATCTGGATTTCTTTACCAGTCTGCGGGTTACGACCTGTACGCGCTGCGCGGTGGTTTACTTTAAATGTGCCAAAGCCAATAAGTTGAACCTGGTCACCGGATTTCAATGCTTCGGTGATGCCGCTCAGGGTTGATTCCAGCGCGTCTTTTGCTTGCGCTTTAGTCAGGTCCGCTTGTTCAGCAATCAGGTCAATCAGTTGGGTCTTGTTCATTCGGTTTCCCTTCTAAGGTTTTTTCTTCAGACTTATCCACTCTAATTCAAAAGAAGCCCATGTGGCAAAGGTTTGTCGGCTTTCCTGTGGTTAGCTGCGGGGTCTTTAACCATAAACTGAGCGCAAGTTCACAAATTGTTACTATCCTGAAGAAGACGCTGGTTGCTTTTGCTTCATATTGCACCAATTAATACTCAAATAACTCAAGAAGCTAGGTGCCGTGAGTCCAGCGCATTCATACATACCAGCGCTGTTGCGGTTCTTATCATTCGGCAATTTGAGGCCACTTGAGTATCTTCATGGTTAGTCCACTAAGAGCACATCAAAACGCATGTTACTTCTGATCATTTATATCTCAATCGCCATAGGCGTGTCTTTTATCTGCTCTGTACTGGAAGCTGTACTGCTCAGTATTTCTCCCAGCTACATAGGTACCCTGCGTCAGCAAGAGCATCCCATGGCAGGCAAACTGGCAGAGCTGAAAGGCAACATCGATCGCCCGCTGGCGTCGATTCTGACCCTGAACACCATAGCCCACACCATTGGTGCCGCGACTGCCGGTGCTCAGGCCGCTGTCGTCTTCGGCAGCCAGTGGCTGGGGGTATTCTCCGCCGCGCTCACAGTCGGCATTCTTCTGCTGTCGGAAATCATTCCCAAAACCATAGGCGCGACTTACTGGCGTCAGCTGGCCCCGTTCACGGCTCATGTCCTGGGATGGATGATCTGGCTGCTTCGTCCTTTCGTGTGGGTATCGGAACAAATCACCCGCCGTTTGTCGCGGGGCCACCAGCCACCGAAACTGCGTGATGAACTCTCGGCCATGGCCATGCTGGCCAAAGAGTCCGGCGAGCTGGCCGAAGGGGAATCCAAAATCATGCATAACCTGCTGCAGTTCTGCGATGTCAGCGTGAGTAAAATCATGACCCCGCGGCCGGTCCTGTTCCGTGTCGAGGGCAGTTTGTCGGTCAACGAGTTTTTGAGCCAGGCCAAAGACAGTCCTTTCTCGCGCCCGTTGATTTACCAAGACAGCAAAGACAATATTCTCGGGTTTGTTCACCGTCTCGAACTGTTTGCCGCCAGTCAGAGTGGACAGGGCAATCTGCTGCTCAGCGATCTGATGCGGCCGCTGCCTGTGGTCCTGAATCTGGATACTGTGCCGGTGGCGTTTGAAAAACTGATGAAAGAGCGCGTCCAGCTGGCCTTAGTGGTCGATGAATACGGCACTGTGATGGGACTGGTTACCCTGGAAGATATTTTCGAGAGCCTGGTCGGCGAAGAAATTGTCGATGAAGCCGATACCAGTACCGATATGCAGCAACTGGCGTTTCAGCGCTGGGAACGCTGGAAGAAAAAACACGGGGTGATTGAAAACCGCGACGACGACGAAGACGACTACAACAACTGACCCCTCAACAAAGACGAACAAGGCAGGATAGCGATCCTGCCTTGTTCGGCACAGACTCTCAAATCAGAGCGCAATCCCGATATTGCTCACCCCGTCGTCACGCAGTTCACGGCGCAGGCTTTTAATCAGCTCGATATCCCGGCCATCCGTCTCTTTCAGTGCACGGTAGATAGCCCACTGGACATCCCATTCTTCGCACACGGCCTGATTGTCCTTCTGGTTGTCGTTGGTGATTTCCTCACCCTCGCGCGCTTCTTCCAGATTAGCCACAGTTTCAACCGACAGGGAACTGATGCTCAGTGCGGTCTCAGGGATCAGATCACGATCCAGCAGCGCATGCAGCAGATCAGACAGCCCGACACAGGCATCGATCGCCGGGTTCACCGCATACAAGTCATAATCGTCGGCAGCGGGTACCATCTCTTCCAGCTTCTCCAGCTGGTTTTCAAAATTGATTTTGGCATTTTTCACCGTCAGGATTTCCCAGACGCTGTCGAGGATAAGACGATAAGGCTGAGGATCCGCAAATTCAGTCTCGCGGCAGAAGAAAGCGTAATTGGGATACATCCGCTCGCAAAGTGAGGCCATAAAGGTCAGGTATTGCCAGGGTTCAAATTTTTCTAGGCGAAGCTGAATTGGATTCTTAAGCATGGGATAATCTGTCTGAAAACGTTAACTTGAATTTTACTTGATAACCCGCCAGCGCAAAAGGAAAAAGCCATGCATCAACTCTGTATTGTTTCCCGACGGGCAGACCTGTACCGCCAACTGATTGAAGAAGCAGACTTACCAGCGCTGTCACTGACGGATAATCCAGACGAGGCAACCCTGGTGCTGGCCGATCCGCCATTAATCACTGACAAGTTAGCGCACTTTCCTCAGCTGCGCTGGCTGCAATCCACCTATGCCGGTATAGACGCGCTGATCCAGCCCGGATTGCGCAGCGATTATGCGCTGACCAATGTCCGGGGGATCTTCGGCCAGTTGATCAGCGAATACGTGCTAGGTTTGCTGATCAGCCACCAGCGCCATTTCGGCCGTTATCAGGCCCAGCAACAGCAGGCGCAGTGGCAGCCGCACAGCTATGGCGCTCTGTCTGACAAAACCATGGTGATTCTGGGCACCGGCTCGATTGGCCAGCACCTGGCTGGCGCAGCCAAAGCGTTAGGAATGACAGTGCTGGGCGTGAACCGCTCCGGCGAAAGTGCTGCCCCGGGTTTTGATAAGGTCATGGCTATCAAGGATCTGAGCGAGGCGCTGCAACAGGCTGATGTGCTGGTCTCTGTGCTGCCAGCCACTGCGATGACAGACAATCTGCTCAATGCCGACAGCCTTAGCCATTGCCGCGGCACCTTACTCTTTAATGTCGGCCGGGGTAATGCGGTGTGTGAGCCAGGCCTGCTGCAGGCGCTGGCCAGTGGCGCGCTCAGCCATGCTTTTCTGGATGTGTTCAAACAAGAACCCCTGCCGGCTGAGCACCCTTTCTGGTGCCATCCTCAGATAACTGTCACGCCGCACATTGCCGCCGAGAGCTTTCCGCAACAGGTGATGGAGATATTCAAAACCAACTACCTGCGCTATGTTGAAGGTAAGCCGTTGCAACACCAGATTGACTTCACACTCGGCTATTAAGGCGGATTATGGCAAACCTCACCCCTCCGCACGCCTTAGCGGCATTACTGGCTCAGATCCGGCAATGTGAATTGTGTCAGGCTCACCTGCCGCTCGGTCCGCGGCCGGTGATTCAGGCCAGCAGCGAAGCACGCTTGATGATAGTCGGCCAGGCCCCGGGCACCCGGGTCCATGACACCGGCATTCCCTGGAACGATCCGAGTGGTGACCGGCTGCGCCGCTGGCTGGATCTCGATCGTGATACTTTCTATGATCCCAGCCGTATCGCCATTATGCCGATGGGGCTTTGCTATCCGGGTAAAGGCAAAAGCGGAGACTTGCCGCCGAGGCCCGAATGCGCGCCGCAATGGCATGGCCAGGTCTGGCCGCTGCTGCCCAATATCGGCATGACGCTGCTGGTCGGCCAGTATGCGCAAAATTATTATCTGTCAGATAAACCCAAACCCCTGACCGACACAGTCAAAGCCTGGCGACGATGGGCGCCCACCTACCTGCCGCTGCCTCATCCATCGCCGCGCAATACCTTGTGGCTGAAGAAAAATCCCTGGTTTGAAACCGATGTGGTGCCCTATATCCGCGACTATGTCCACCAGCACCTGGGGCTGTAGCTGCCTTTAAAAACGCAAAAAGCGAGCCCTTCAGCTCGCTTTTTGGTGTCATCTGCCGTCGCTTACTTGTGGTAAGGGGCAGACAGCTCATGGACCGCCTCGACAAAGACGCCGGCATTTTCCGGCGGTACGTCGAGATGGATACCGTGGCCCAGGTTAAAGACATGGCCCGTGCCTTCACCGAAGCCGGACAGAATACCGGCCACTTCTTCACGAATACGCGCTGGCGACGCGTACAGCATGGACGGGTCCATATTGCCTTGCAGGGCCACTTTGTCACCCACACGGCGCTTGGCATCGGCAATATCAATGGTCCAGTCCAGGCCCACCGCATCACAACCGGTTGCCGCAATCGCTTCCAGCCACATACCGCCGTTTTTGGTAAACAGGGTCACAGGGACACGACGGCCTTCGTTTTCACGGATCAGACCATCGACAATCTTGTGCATGTACTGCAGCGAAAACAGCTGGTAATCACGCGGGGTCAATACGCCACCCCAGGTGTCAAACACCATCACTGACTGGGCACCGGCTTTGATTTGGGCATTCAGGTACTGAATCACACTGTCAGCCAGTTTATCCAGCAGTGCATGCAGAACCGCAGGTTCGGCGTACATCATTTTTTTGATTTTTGTAAACGCCTTAGAGCTGCCGCCTTCCACCATATAAGTAGCCAGCGTCCACGGGCTGCCGGAAAAACCAATCAGCGGCACTTCACCCTGCAAATCTTTGCGGATTTGACGCACCGCATTCATCACATATTGCAGCTCACCTTCCGGGTCAGGGATGCCTATCTTATCGACATCGGCTTTACAGGTGATCGGACGCTCGAATTTTGGCCCTTCACCGGTTTCAAAATACAGCCCCAGACCCATAGCATCCGGAATGGTCAGGATGTCAGAAAACAGGATAGCGGCATCCAGCGGAAAACGGCGCAGGGGTTGCAAAGTCACTTCGCTGGCCAGTTCAGCATTCTTGCACAGCGACATAAAGTCGCCCGCCACACCGCGGGTCGCCCGGTATTCTGGTAGATAACGGCCTGCCTGACGCATCATCCATACAGGGGTGCAGTCAACCGGCTGCTTGAGTAAAGCACGCAGATAGCGATCGTTTTTCAATTCTGTCATTGTCAACATCCTGGCAAATAATTGAGTACATTGTAACACCCCGATCCGGCATCAGCAGCTATGCATTCACCCTGAATGGTAATTAATGCCGCTTAGCGCACATCGCTTGCAAACAGTACAGTTTGAGCGTCACCGGTTTCATTTTTGGCAATCTAATGTTGCAGATATTTTAATCAATACCCTATCTGTTCTCTGATACTGTTATTAACAGCCAACATCGGCTACTGCAAAGATTGGAGGACCTATGAACCTGCAAGTTGTTATCGAATTTACTGAAACCGGTGTGTACAAAGACCGCTGCTGGGAAAACTCTTTCAAAGCCATGAAAGGACAGCTGCACAAAGTTACCCCGCATTATGCCGCGCATCTGATCAAGCATTCTAAAGCCGTTTTCCGCGGACTGCCAGAAAGCCACTCTGGCTAATAGGAGCCTGGCTCCTGTTTCAGTAAAAGTCTTCCTGGCATTTACTGGTCACCATCCTTCCGGATTGCTGCTTCCTGCCTGATGGTCTCGCAAGTAGCCTGAATAAGACGATGGGCAATCGTCCCTGGCGGCGCGATCTGCGGTAACTGATCGTGTTTAAACCAGCGGGCATCAACCAGCTCTTCGTAATCCGGACGGATAACACCACTTTGGTGTTCAGCCAGAAATCCCATCATGATATTGGACGGAAACGCCCAGGGCTGACTGTCAAAGTAGCGGATATTGGTCACCTCAATACCCGTCTCTTCTTTGACCTCACGAGCCACACATTGCTCCAGGGTTTCTCCGGCTTCGACAAAGCCGGCAATAACGGTATACATGCCACTTTTGTGGCGGGGATGCTGCGCCAGCAAAATGCTGTCCTCTTTCTTCACCGCAACAATAATACAGGGAGCAATGCGCGGATAATGGTAGCTGTCACAGGCCTGGCATCGCATGGCGTGTGCACTGTCGGCCAATGTCGTTTTCCCGCCGCAGGAAGAACAAAATGCCTGCGTCTCGCGCATATAGGATAACTGCATCGCTTTTCCGGCCAGCGCAAACAGATCCTCATCTTCGTGAAGTAATTCCCTGAGCGAATAAAATTTTTTGTCGACCAGTAAATCAGGATCTTCCAGCCATCTCACCGGACATCCCTGATGAAAGCCGATCACTTTGGATCCGGTGAGATCCCTGTCAGTAAAGCCCTCTAGTGTAAGTGGTAACTTACCATCCTCTAAGTAAATTCTGCGGTCACGAATGACACACCAGTAGCTGTGTTCTTGCTTTTTTGACATTAGCTGCTCCTCCATCCTTGCAGGGTATCAGTTTTGCTGGCAATCTAAACCTAACAGTGGAATTTGGCTTTGCCATATTGGTACTCTTAGTGTCACTAAGAGTTTGACAGGTATTGTTTTCGGCTCCTGCGTCTTGCGGGGCGATCATGAGGACATGGTCATGCTTAGTAAATTCGAACAAGTGCAAAAACAATGGGGTGGCAACAATGATGTCATCGATCATTGGCTGATGTCGAGGCAGCAGCTGCTGATAGATTACTGCAAATTAGCAGGCTTACCTCCCTTTGAAAATAAATCCCGGCAACTTCCCACGTCATCGCAGCTCCAACTCTTCAGCCAGCAACTGGTTGATTACATCTCCGAAGGCCATTTTAAAATTTACGACAAGGTGATGGCAAGGTGGCAGGCGACCGGATATTCCCCGACCACAGAAATCTCACAGCTCTACAACAAAATTACAGATACCACAGATCCCTTGCTGAATTTTGCCGACCGCTATTGTGAGATCACAGACGACAGTGATGATTGGGATGATTTTGATAACGAACTGTCCCTGGTGGGTGAACAAATCGAATTGAGGTTCGAGCTGGAAGACGATCTGATTGAACTGATCAGTGAGAGCTTAGCCGTTCCACCCGGCGCTTAATCACAGCCTGTTACACGCTGTGCTAGCAATAACAGGTAATCAGAATCTCTGATTACTGTATGCGTCTTTGTCTGTATAAAATCGGCCAAGACCCAGCAATATTCAAGCAGCTGAAAACACATCACGGACTGATTAATCATAAAAACAAAAGGCACCCCTGAGGGTGCCTTTTTCAGTTTTCGGTTACGTAAGAACCAGGCAGATCTTAATCTTCGTCGTTCAGACCGGCATTAAGCAGTGCCGCCAGGTCTTGAGACGCCTGCTCGGCATCAACCTGTGGCTCTACCGGCGCCAGATCCGCATCACGACGACGCTGACGTTGCTGGTGATAAGAGAAACCTGTACCCGCTGGGATCAAACGACCCACGATGACGTTTTCTTTCAGACCACGCAGCTCATCACGCTTACCGGCAACTGCGGCTTCAGTCAGTACGCGAGTCGTTTCCTGGAACGACGCGGCAGAGATGAAGGACTCAGTAGCCAGAGACGCTTTGGTAATACCCAGCAGATCACGCTCAAACAGTGCAGGCTGTTTGTCTTCAGCAATCAGCTGACGGTTGGCGATGTTCACGCGGGAGAATTCCACCTGCTCGCCTTCCAGGAACTCAGAGTCACCCGGAACCGTAATGGTTACCTTACGCAGCATCTGACGGATGATAGTCTCGATGTGCTTATCGTTAATCTTAACGCCTTGCAGACGGTAAACTTCCTGAACCTCGTTCACGATGTATTCTGCTACCGCGTGAACGCCACGCAGACGCAGGATATCGTGCGGCGCTTCCGGACCATCGGCAATCACATCACCTTTCTCAACTTTCTCGCCTTCAAAGACGTTCAGCTGACGCCACTTAGGAATCATTTCCTCATATGGCTGGCCATCAGTTGGGGTGATGATCAAACGACGCTTACCTTTGGTCTCTTTACCGAAGGACACTGCACCTGTGATTTCAGCCAGGATAGCAGGCTCTTTCGGCTTACGCGCTTCGAACAGATCCGCAACGCGTGGCAGACCACCGGTGATATCTTTCGTACCGCCAGATTCCTGAGGAATACGAGACAGCGTGTCACCGATACCAACCGCAGAACCGTCTTCCAGCTGAACAATGGCTTTACCCGGCAGGAAGTACTGCGCAGGCATATCTGTACCCGGAATCATGACATCGTTGCCTTTGTCATCAACCAGTTTCACCATTGGACGCATATCTTTACCTGCACCGGTACGCTCTGAACCGTCCAGGATTACGATAGAAGACAGACCCGTCAGGTCGTCCGTCTGGCGAGAAACCGTCACACCATCGATCAGATCCACAAACTGGATATGACCTGCCACTTCAGTAATGATTGGCATTGTGTGTGGGTCCCAGTTCGCCACCACTTCACCGGCTTCAACTGCATCGTTGTCGCCTTTGCCCAGCATCGAACCGTAAGGCAGCTTGTAGCTTTCCTTGGTACGACCGAACTCATCAACAATAGTCAGCTCAGCAGCACGCGAAGTGATCACCAGCTTGCCATCGTTGTTGGTTACGAACTTGGCATTGTGAAGCTTCAGAGAACCTTTGTTCTTCACCTGAATGCTGTTTTCTGCTGCCGCACGCGAAGCCGCACCACCGATGTGGAACGTACGCATCGTCAGCTGTGTACCTGGTTCACCGATGGACTGTGCCGCCACAACACCGACTGCTTCACCCTGGTTAACCAGGTGACCACGAGCCAGGTCACGACCATAACAGTTACGGCAACAACCGAAGTCGTTTTCACAGGTCACAACAGAACGCACTTTAATCTGGTCAACTGAGTTGTCTTCCAGAATGTCACACCACTTCTCGTCCAGCATAGTGTTGCGTTGAACCAGTACTTCTTCAGTACCCGGTTTTAGCACATCATCAGCCACGACACGACCCAGTACGCGATCACGCAGTGGTTCTTTAACATCACCACCTTCGATCAGCGGCATCATAGTGATACCTGCGTGCGTACCACAGTCATCAGCTGTGATCACCACATCCTGGGCAACGTCTACCAGACGACGAGTCAGGTAACCTGAGTTCGCTGTTTTCAGTGCCGTATCCGCCAGACCTTTACGCGCACCGTGCGTGGAGATGAAGTACTGGAGTACGTTCAGACCTTCACGGAAGTTCGCTGTGATTGGCGTTTCGATGATCGAACCATCTGGTTTCGCCATCAGACCACGCATACCCGCCAACTGACGAATCTGTGCAGCCGAACCACGAGCACCGGAATCGGCCATCATGTATACGCTGTTAAACGATTTCTGTTGTTCTTCTTTACCTTCGCGGTTGATAACTGTGTCAAACGACAGGTTATCCATCATCGCTTTAGCAACCTGTTCGTTCGCGGTTGCCCAGATATCGATAACTTTGTTGTAACGTTCGCCAGCGGTTACCAGACCCGACTGGAACTGATCCTGAATTTCTGCAACTTCCGCTTCAGCTTCAGCGATCTTGGTGTACTTAGCGTCTGGTACTACCATGTCGTCGATACCAACAGATACGCCAGACAGTGCCGCGTAAGCAAAACCTGTGTACATGATCTGGTCAGCAAAAATGACGGTTTGCTTCATGCCCAGTTCACGGTAACAGGTGTTCAGCAGGTTCGAGATCTGCTTCTTGCCCAGCGCTTCAGTGTTCACCAGGCTGTATGGCAGACCCTTAGGCACGATTTGCCACAGCATGGCACGACCAACAGTGGTATCCACCAGCTGGGTGTTTTTCACCAGCTCGCCTTGCTCGTTTTTCACGTGCTCGGTGATACGCACTTTCACACGGGCATGCAGTTCAGCATTGCCGGTGCGGTACGCTTTCTCTGCTTCAGCAGAGCCAGCCAGGTACATGCCTTCGCCTTTGGCGTTGATCTTGTCACGGGTCATGTAGTACAGACCCAGTACAACGTCCTGAGACGGTACGATGATTGGATCACCGGATGCTGGCGACAGAATGTTGTTCGTCGACATCATCAGCGCACGCGCTTCCAGCTGGGCTTCCAGCGTCAGCGGTACGTGAACAGCCATCTGGTCACCATCGAAGTCGGCGTTATAAGCCGCACAGACCAGTGGGTGCAGCTGAATCGCTTTACCTTCGATCAGTACAGGTTCGAACGCCTGGATACCCAGACGGTGCAGTGTTGGTGCACGGTTCAGCATCACCGGGTGTTCGCGGATCACTTCGTCCAGGATATCCCAAACGACAGCTTCTTCACGCTCAACCATCTTCTTGGCAGCTTTGATCGTCGTCGCCAGACCACGGGTTTCCAGCTTGCCGTAGATGAATGGCTTGAACAGCTCCAGAGCCATTTTCTTCGGCAGACCACACTGATGCAGACGCAGGTATGGACCAACGGTAATAACCGAACGGCCTGAGTAGTCAACACGCTTACCCAGCAGGTTCTGACGGAAACGACCCTGCTTACCTTTGATCATGTCAGCCAGAGATTTCAGCGGACGCTTGTTCGAACCCGTAATGGCACGACCACGACGGCCGTTGTCCAGCAGTGCATCCACAGACTCTTGCAGCATACGCTTTTCGTTACGTACGATGATGTCTGGTGCAGCCAGATCCAGCAGGCGCTTCAAACGGTTGTTACGGTTGATCACACGACGGTATAGGTCGTTCAGATCTGAAGTCGCAAAACGACCACCATCCAGCGGTACCAGAGGACGCAGATCCGGCGGCAGTACAGGCAGTACTGACAGGATCATCCACTCTGGGTTGTTACCGGATTGAACAAATGCTTCTACCAGCTTCAGACGCTTGGTCAGCTTCTTGCGCTTGGTTTCAGAGTTGGTTTCTTCCAGCTCTTCACGCATCAGTTCGATTTCAGCATTCAGATCCATGTTGGCCAGCAGTGCTTTCACTGCTTCGGCGCCCATGCGCGCGTCGAACTCATCGCCCCACTCTTCCAGCGCGTCCAGATACTGTTCTTCAGACAGCAGCTGACTACGCTCAAGATTGGTCATGCCAGGTTCGATAACCACATAAGATTCGAAATAAAGCACGCGCTCAATATCACGCAGCGGCATGTCCATCAACAGACCGATACGGGATGGCAGTGATTTCAGGAACCAGATGTGGGCAACAGGAGAAGCCAGCTCAATATGACCCATACGCTCACGACGTACTTTGGTCTGAGTAACTTCTACACCACATTTTTCACAAATCACGCCGCGGTGCTTCAGGCGTTTGTATTTACCACAAAGACATTCATAGTCTTTGACCGGGCCAAAGATACGTGCACAGAACAGACCGTCACGCTCAGGCTTAAAGGTACGGTAGTTAATGGTTTCTGGCTTTTTCACTTCACCGAAAGACCATGAACGGATCATGTCAGGTGAAGCAAGACCGATTTTGATCGCATCAAATTCTTCGGTCTTGTGCTGTGCTTTCAGAAACTTAAGTAAGTCTTTCACATTCGGCTCCTGTGAGGAGTTGACCCATAAAGGCGCCGTGGCGGCGGCGCCTTCATATTGATACCGGATTCAAGTCGTACTGACAGCGTCAGGATTACTCGTCTTCCAGCTCGATGTTGATACCCAACGAGCGGATCTCTTTTAACAATACGTTAAAGGATTCCGGCATACCTGGTTCCATACGGTGATCACCATCGACGATGTTCTTATACATCTTCGTACGGCCATTCACGTCATCCGATTTCACTGTCAGCATTTCCTGCAGCGTATAAGCTGCACCGTAAGCTTCCAGTGCCCACACTTCCATCTCACCGAAGCGCTGACCACCAAACTGAGCTTTACCGCCCAGTGGCTGCTGGGTAACCAGACTGTACGAACCAGTAGAACGGGCGTGCATCTTGTCGTCGACCAGGTGGTTCAGTTTCAGCATGTACATGTAACCGACAGTTACAGGACGCTCAAACTTCTCACCGGTACGGCCATCAAACAGATTCAGCTGACCAGATTCCGGCAAGTCTGCCAGTTTCAACAGCTCTTTGATTGCTGGCTCTGGCGCACCGTCAAAGACTGGTGTCGCGATCGGCAGACCTGCACGCAGGTTCTCAATCAGGGTACGAACTTCATCATCAGACATAGATGCAATATCAACATTCTGACGGGTATCGCCCAGATCATAGACCTTCTGAAGGAATTCGCGGAACCTGTGCAGTTCCTGCTGCTCTTTCAGCATCTGATTGATCTTGTCACCGATACCTTTTGCCGCCAGACCCATGTGAGTTTCCAGGATCTGACCGATGTTCATACGCGAAGGTACACCCAGCGGGTTCAGTACGATGTCGACTGTCTGGCCTTTCTCATCGTAAGGCATGTCCTCAACCGGACAAATCTTCGAGATAACACCCTTGTTACCGTGACGGCCGGCCATCTTATCACCAGGCTGAATACGGCGCTTAACGGCCAGATAGACCTTCACGATCTTCAGGACGCCAGGGGCCAGATCATCACCTTGGGTGATCTTACGACGCTTGGTTTCGAATTTCTTATCGAACTCAGATTTCAGCTCGTCGTACTGCTCTGCCAGCTGCTCCAGCTGGTTTTGCAGTGACTCATCATCCAGAGTCTGAGAAAACAGCTTCTCACGGTCCATGGCAGACACACGCGCGTCATCATAACCGGCAGACAGCAGCAGAGTACGGACACGAGCCAGCAAACCACCTTCCAGGATCTGGAATTCTTCGGTGATGTCTTTCTTCGCTTCTTTCAGCTGCATCTCTTCAATTTCGAGTGCACGCTTGTCCTTCTCTACGCCATCACGCGTGAAGACCTGAACGTCGATGATGGTACCAGACACAGAGTTAGGTACACGCAGCGACGAGTCTTTCACGTCAGAGGCTTTTTCACCGAAGATGGCACGCAGCAGTTTCTCTTCCGGTGTCAGCTGAGTCTCACCCTTCGGCGTGACTTTACCAACCAGAATGTCGCCACCCTTCACTTCCGCACCGATGTAAACGATGCCGGACTCGTCCAGCTTGGACAGGGCCGCTTCACCCACGTTCGGGATGTCTGCTGTGATTTCTTCCGCACCCAGCTTAGTATCACGCGCCACACAGGACAGTTCCTGGATGTGGATAGTCGTCAGGCGATCTTCCTGAACCACACGCTCAGAGACCAAGATGGAGTCTTCGAAGTTGTAGCCGTTCCAAGGCATGAACGCGATACGCATGTTCTGGCCAAGAGCCAGCTCACCCAGGTCAGTAGACGGACCATCAGCCAGCACGTCACCACGTGCTACAGGTTCTCCCGGCATCACAGTTGGACGCTGGTTGATACAGGTGTTCTGGTTAGAACGGGTGTACTTAGTCAGATTGTAGATGTCGATACCCGCTTCGCCCGGTACCAGCTCGTCTTCGTTCACTTTGATCACGATACGAGACGCATCAACCGACTGAACCATACCGCCGCGTTTAGCCACCGATGTTACACCGGAGTCCACCGCTACCGCACGCTCAATCCCTGTACCTACCAGCGGCTTATCAGCACGCAGAGTCGGTACGGCCTGACGTTGCATGTTCGCACCCATCAGGGCACGGTTCGCATCATCGTGCTCCAGGAACGGGATCAGGGACGCTGCCACAGATACGACCTGGTTGGTTGCGACGTCCATGTACTGAACGTGATCACGTGGGTGAAGACCAGATTCACCTTTGTGACGGGCAGTGATCAGCTCATCGGTAAAGCTGCCGTCTTCTTCAAGAGCGGCGTTCGCCTGAGCGATAACAAACTGACCTTCTTCAATCGCTGACAGATAATCAATCTGGTCGGTAACCTCACCATCAACCACTTTGCGGTATGGTGTTTCCAGGAAACCGTACGGGTTACAACGCGCAAATACAGACAGCGAGTTGATCAGACCGATGTTCGGACCTTCAGGAGTCTCGATAGGACACAGACGACCGTAGTGCGTGGCGTGAACATCTCGAACTTCAAAGCCTGCACGCTCACGCGTCAGACCGCCTGGACCCAGGGCAGAAATACGACGTTTGTGCGTCACTTCTGACAGAGGGTTGTTCTGATCCATAAACTGAGACAACTGAGAAGAGCCAAAGAACTCTTTCACGGCTGCTGAGATAGGCTTGGCGTTGATCAGATCCTGTGGCATCACAGCATCCAGATCACCCAGGCTCAGACGCTCTTTCACTGCACGCTCAACACGCACCAGACCGACACGGAACTGGTTTTCAGCCATTTCGCCAACACTACGGATACGGCGGTTACCCAGGTGGTCGATATCATCAACTTCACCTTTACCGTTACGAATGTCGATCAGCTTACGCATCACGTCGATAATGTCGTCGTGATCCAGCGTGCCAGAACCTGTTGTTTCTTCACGAACCAGAGAGCTGTTGAACTTCATGCGGCCAACCGCAGACAGGTCATAGCGATCTTCTGAGAAGAACAGGCTTTCAAACAGCTGCTCAGCCGCTTCACGCGTTGGTGGCTCACCAGGGCGCATCATGCGGTAGATTTCAACCAAGGCGCTCAGACGATCCGTGGTACTGTCAATACGCAGGGTATCGGACATGTACGGACCGTAATCCAGGTCGTTGGTAAACAGCACTTCGATGGCTTTGTGGCCAGCCTGAGACAGCTTCGCCAGAATTTCCAGGCTCAGCTCTTGGTTCGCTTCAACAATCAGCTCACCCGTGTCTTCATTCACATAGTCACGTGCTGACACTTTGCCCACGATGTACTCAACAGGTACTTCGATGTGGTCAATGTTATCTTTCTGCAGCTGACGGATATGACGCGCAGTAATACGGCGGCCTTTCTCAACGTACACAGTACCGTTCGCTTCAATATCGAAGCTCGCAGTTTCACCGCGCAGACGGTCTGGCACCAGCTCCATGACCAAAGACTTGCCTTGTACTTCGAAATTGATTTTCTCGAAGAACAGATCAAGGATTTGCTCAGTGGTATAGTTCAGCGCACGCAGAATGATAGACGCGGGCAACTTACGACGACGGTCAATACGAACGTAGACGTTATCCTTTGGATCAAATTCGAAATCCAACCATGAACCACGGTAAGGAATGATGCGTGCGTTATAAAGCACTTTACCTGAGGAGTGGGTTTTACCCTTATCGCTGTCGAAAAAGACGCCCGGGCTACGGTGCAGCTGGGATACGATAACCCTCTCGGTACCGTTAATAACGAATGTACCGTTATCTGTCATGAGCGGAATTTCGCCCATGTAAACTTCTTGTTCTTTAATGTCTTTTACTGTGCCAGCTGGTGCGTCCTTGTCATACATAACAAGACGTAATTTCACGCGCAGTGGCGCGGAATATGTTACACCACGAATCTGACATTCTTTGACATCGAACACCGGCTCACCGAGACGATAGCTAACGTATTGCAGCTCGGAATTGCCGTTATAGCTCTGAATTGGAAATACAGAGCGAAAGGCAGCTTCTAGACCGTAATGCCCTTCAGGATCCTGCTCGATGAACTTATCAAAAGACTCAAGCTGGATCGACAGCAAGTAAGGTATGTCCAATACTTGAGGACGCTTACCAAAATCCTTACGGATACGCTTTTTCTCGGTATAAGAGTAAACCATAGGTTCCTCAGATCGCTGATAAGTGATCCAAACTACCTCTAGTAAGAGGCAGTGACTAATAACATTGTTTGTAGCAGGAACAGCACTGGTATACAGGCTGTGATTTGCACGGGAAGCGGTTGCAAAACAATGTGAAAAACACCACTACCCTACAGCGCAAAAGGGCCGGTGGCTTTTTAGCCACCAGCCCATAGCCATAAAGGCTAAGAAATTAAGTAATAATTACTTGATTTCAACAGATGCACCAGCTTCTTCCAGCTGAGCTTTCAGAGCTTCAGCTTCAGCTTTCTCAACACCTTCTTTCAGAGGTGCTGGAGCGCCGTCAACCAGTGCTTTAGCTTCTTTCAGGCCCAGACCAGTTGCGCCACGTACTGCTTTGATTACAGCAACTTTGTTACCGCCAGCAGCAGTCAGGATTACGTCGAATTCAGTTTGCTCTTCAGCAACTGCTTCAGCAGCACCGCCAGCAACTACTGCTGCAGCAGCAGTAACACCGAACTTCTCTTCCATTGCTTCGATCAGTTCAACAACTTGCATTACAGACATTTCTGCAACTGCGTCTAGGATTTGCTCGTTAGTGATAGACATAACAATTCTCTTTTAAAGTCAACAATTAGTTTAAATAGCAACCAATAAAAAGCCAAACTTATTAAGCGGCTTCTTTCTGATCGCGAATAGCTGCAATAGTACGAACCAGCTTGCCAGCAGAAGCTTCTTTCATGCACATCATCAGACGTGCGATAGCTTCGTCGTAAGTTGGCAGTTTCGCCAGAACATCTGCATCAGTCAGTACGCCTTCGAATGCAGCAGCTTTGATCTCGAAATTTTTGTTCTCTTTAGCAAAGTCTTTGAAAAGACGTGCTGCGGCACCTGGGTGCTCAGTAGAGAAAGCCAGCAGAGTAGGACCTACGAAAGTGTCAGCAAGACACTCGTAGTTAGTACCTACTACTGCACGACGAGCCAGAGTATTACGAACAACACGTACGTAAACACCCGCTTCACGCGCTTGTTTACGCAGAGTCGTCATAGCACCCACGGCTACGCCACGAGAGTCAGCAACAACTGCAGACAGGGCACCACTGGCAGCTTCGTTGACTTCAGCAACAATTGCCTTTTTGTCTTGAAGGTTTAAAGCCATTGGATTTGCTCCTGGATTGTGTTTACCCACTCACTGCAAAATTGCAGGAGAGTTTGTACGGCGCAGATCCAAGAAAGACAGTATATCAATCATGTTCCTGGCACCGTCTACGTAGGCTGAATTATTAAGTTCAGAGAACACCTACGGTCTAGGACGAAGATCCCGGCAGAATACTGCCCAGATCTTAGCCATTAATTCGAAACGCAGGATTATACATAATCCCAGCGATTCTGCAAATATTAAACGTTAGCGTCCAGAGTATTCTGGTCTAGCGCTACACCTGCACCCATAGTGGTAGAGATGCTAACTTTCTTGATGAAAGTACCTTTAGCTGATGCAGGTTTTGCTTTTTTCAGCGCAACCAGCAGAGATTCCAGGTTAGCTTTCAGTTTGTCAGCGTCGAAATCAACCTTACCGATAGTGGTGTGGATGATACCGTTCTTGTCGTTACGGTAACGAACCTGACCTGCTTTAGCATTCTTCACAGCTTCAGCAACGTTAGGTGTTACAGTACCCACTTTCGGGTTTGGCATCAGGCCACGAGGACCCAGGATAGTACCCAGCTGACCAACAACGCGCATTGCGTCTGGAGAAGCGATAACAACATCAAAGTTCATTTCGCCTTTCTTAACCAGTTCAGCCAGATCTTCCATACCAACCAGATCTGCACCCGCTTCTTTCGCTGCTTCAGCGTTAGCACCTTGAGTGAAAACCGCTACGCGGACGTCACGGCCAGTACCGTGTGGCAGTACAGTTGCGCCACGAACGTTCTGATCAGATTTACGAGCATCGATACCCAGGTTAACTGAAACGTCAACACTTTCTACGAATTTAGCAGTAGCCAGTTCTTTCAGCAGAGCAACAGCTTCGTTGATGTCGTACTCGCGAGTAGCGTCAACTTTCTCACGGATTACGCGCATACGCTTAGTTAGTTTTGCCATTGTCTTAACCCTCAACTACCAGACCCATTGAACGGGCAGTACCCGCGATAGAACGCTTCATCGCTTCGATGTCGGCGCCAGTCATGTCTGCAGCTTTAGTTTCTGCGATCTCTTGGATCTGAGCTTCAGTCACTTTACCCACTTTTTCAGTGTTAGGACGGCCAGAGCCTGACTTAACACCAGCCGCTTTCTTCAGCAGAACTGCAGCAGGTGGAGTTTTAGTAACGAAAGTGAAAGAACGGTCGCTATAAACAGTGATAACCACTGGAGTTGGCAGACCTTTCTCCATTGAATCTGTTTTGGCGTTAAACGCTTTACAGAATTCCATGATGTTCACACCGTGCTGACCCAGAGCTGGACCAACTGGTGGAGATGGGTTTGCCATACCAGCTGCAACTTGCAGCTTGATGTAAGCTTCTACTTTTTTAGCCATTGCTTAATTACCTTAATTTGGGTTCAAACGTCTGCTTTTGGCAAACAGACTCCCCGTCTAACGAAAGGGCGCGAAATTATAGTGTAATTCCACGCCCTTGACAATATGACTTGATTACTTATTGATCAGTTTTTCTCAACCTGACCAAACTCCAGTTCAACCGGAGTTGCACGGCCGAAGATAGAGACCGAGACTTTCACACGGCTCTTGTCGTAATCGACTTCTTCAACCACACCGTTAAAGTCAGCAAACGGACCATCCGTCACGCGAACCACTTCACCCGGCTCAAACACAGTTTTGTGCACAGGCGATTCACTCGCCTGCTGCAGACGATTAAGAATTGCAGCGGCTTCTTTGTCTGAAATTGGCGCCGGGCGGTCAGATGTTCCGCCAATGAACCCCATCACACGAGGAATACTACGTACCAGATGCCAGGTTTCATCATTCATCACCATCTGTACGAGAACGTAACCAGGGAAGAACTTACGCTCGCTTTTGCGGCGCTGGCCAGCACGCATTTCCACCACTTCTTCTGTCGGTACCAATACCTCGTCGAAGTAGTCTTCCATGCCATGCATCTTGATATGTTCACGTAGTGACTGTGCAACACGCCCTTCAAAACCAGAGAAGGCCTGCACAACATACCATCGTTTTTTTGGAGCTTCGCTCATGAACTCTTACCTCTATACACCGGTAACCAGGCGGACCAAACGGACCATAATGCCGTCGATGCCCCACAGGGCTAACGCCATAATGACAGTGACAGCTAAAACGATAAAGGTTGTCTGCGTAGCTTCCTGACGAGTTGGCCACACTACCTTGCGGACTTCCATGCGCGATTCACGGGCAAAAGTGATCGCTGTTTTACCTTTTGCTGTTAGAGTTGCAACACCACCTGCAGCGGCAACCAAGACCACTACAGCTGCGGCACGCAACGCTACAGATACATCACTGTACAGGTAATTACCAACCACCGCGGCTGCCAGCAGGGCAAATACAACAACCCATTTCAGGCTATCCATGCTACTAGAGCTGCTTTGGTTTTCGGCATTCGCTTTCATACAACCAACCTGTAACTTGTCTCAATATAGACGAAAATAACCTCGCAGGTAGCGAGGCTTCTAAGGATTAAGTGAATCCCTTTCGTAACGCTCTGTACACCTTAACGCATTTTTTACTCGGCACACTGACCAAAAAATACGCTAATCTGAGGCGGAGCGTAGAAAAAGGGCATCAAATGATGCCCTTTTTCGTGCCTTGTCGTCAAATATTATTCAACGATCTTAGCAACAACACCAGCACCAACGGTACGGCCACCTTCACGGATTGCGAAGCGCAGACCTTCGTCCATTG